>JAUJMG010000159.1:0-1848 GCA_030446955.1 Thermomicrobiales bacterium | reverse complement strand
GCGGGGATTGAGGCTGAGCGGTCCGCTCTCTCAACGGAGAGCGAAGCCCGCGGCCCCTGGCGCACATGGCGCCGCGGAAGTCGATAGCAGCCTCTGCCACGTCCGGTAGACGGTGGACAGCAAGACTGGCGGGGGGAGTGCTCCCCCCGCCAGTCTCGAGGCTGACTCCGACGGTGAAAGTTCTACTGGCCGCCCCGGGCCGTCTCGAACCGGCGGTTCACCTCGTCCCAGTTGATGGTGTTCCACCAGGCGTTGAGGTAGTCGGGGCGCCGGTTCTGGTACTTGAGGTAGTAGGCGTGCTCCCAGACATCCACGCCGAGGATTGGCAGTTGGCCTTCCATTAGCGGGTTGTCCTGGTTGGCCGTGCTCGTCACTTCCAGAGTCCCGTTCTGCCCGAGCACGACCCAGGCCCAGCCGCTACCGAAGCGGCCGGCGCCAGCCTTGTTCACGGCCTCCTTCATGGCGTTGAAATCCCCGAAGGAGGATCGAACGGCCTCGGCGAAGGCGCCCGTCGGCTCCCCGCCGCCATTCGGGCCCATGATCTGCCAGAACATCGTGTGGTTGACATGCCCGCCGCCGTTGTTGCGGACCGCCGTCCGCTTATCCTCCGGCACCCGGGACAGGTTTTGGATCAGTTCCTCAGGAGACATGTTCTCGAACTCGGTCCCCTGGACGGCGTTGTTGAGGTTCGTCACATAGGTCTGGTGGTGCTTGTCGTGGTGAATCGACATCGTCTGCGCGTCGATATGCGGTTCGAGCGCGTCCGGCGCGTAGGGTAACGGGGGAAGCTCGTAGGCCATCTTGGTTCTCGTCCTCCTTGTCCAGTTTCGCTGCCCGGGCGCCTGCCCGGACGCAGGCGGAGCGGCGCTCATCCGTTTGCCGCTGCCCAACATCGTTTGTCCAGCAAGCCACGTACCAGTGAAAACTGCAGCGAGACAGGGGGTGACCAGGATGGCTGGGGCGCATTGGAGGAGCGTAGCGGGACCTGGTCGTTAGCTCCAGCTTTGGTAGGGCGTTGGATCCGACTCCCAGTCACCCTCGGCGGCTCGGTCGTCCTCTCTCTCCACCAGCCGGACGAAGGAGGCCAGCCGGAACTCAAAGAGTGCCGCGAACCGCTGCTCACCGTCGAGGCGGGCAAGACGCACCACCTCCTCCATCGCGGTCTCTACTGCTTCCGGGTCGCTCACATGGGCATCTGAGCGGCGCCAGTTGAGGAACTCTAGGTGGTACTCGGCGGCTGCAAGGAGATCGCCGTGCGCCTCGGCAATGGATGCGAGGCGGGTCGTCGCCTCGGCAATCGTGTCCCCATCCTCAGCAGCGACCCCGTGAGCGAGGACCCCTTCCCAAAGGATGTCAGCGAGGGCGTCATCCTCCTCCACCAGTTCGGCCAACTCCGCGCGGGCAAGAGCACGGTCTTCAGCATCCGCTGCCTCAAGTAAGGACGCGACCGGCTGCAGGAGTTCCCGCTTCCGCCCAAGATCGCCGAGCCGGAGAGCGAGCCAACCGGCGACAGCGCCCACGCCCGCCCCCTTGGCCGCCTGCTCCCACTCCTCCCAGCCGAGGGCGAGGGCAGCATCAAGCTTCGGATCCGCGGTGAGGGCGATCGGTTCTCCTCGGTCTTGCCTTGGTGTGCTCATGCGTCAAATCTCATTTGGCTCACGCGAATCTGGGTTTCCCGCCGTTAAAGAAGTGTAGCGATCTGGGGCTTGACACGTCGCGTGCAGATCGTTACGGTAGCGGCATGCAGCACTATGAGGCGGGAGCGGTCAGAGAGCAGACGGTCGCCACGACGATTTCGTCGTGGTCGTTCTGGTTCCGCTTTACCTATCTGCCCCCGGCGGTGCTGGT
>JAUJMG010000649.1 GCA_030446955.1 Thermomicrobiales bacterium | reverse complement strand
CGTCGGCACCGGGCTCAACACTCACGCCGAGTTCGGTGCCCGCGTCGCCCGCGAGTTGTCGCACCTTACCGGCACCGCGTTCGAGGAGGCGGCTAACCATTTCGAGGCTCAGGGATCGCGTGACGCCTACGTCTTTGCCGCTGGTGCCCTCGCCTCCGTAGCCGCGGCCGAGATGAAAATTGCCAACGATGTCCGCCTCCTGGCCAGCGGTCCCCAAGCAGGGCTCGGCGAGCTGATCCTGCCCGCCATCCAGCCTGGCAGCTCAATCATGCCCGGCAAAGTCAATCCCGTGATCCCTGAGAGCGTGATTCAGGTCGGCGCGCAGGTCAGCGGCAACTGCCACGCCGTCGCCCTCGGCGGCCAGTGGGGCCAGCTCGACCTGAACACCATGCTCCCGATGATGGCTAGGAATCTGCTTGAAAGCATCAGCTTGTTGGCCAATGCCTCGCGGGTCTTCGTCGACAAGTGCCTCGCTGACACGATGGCCAACGTGGAGCGCTGCGCCGGGTATATTGAGGGCTCGATCAGCATGGCTACCGCCCTCAATCCGCTCATCGGCTACGAGCGGGCCGCCGCGATCGCCAAGCAGTCCTACGCCACCGGCCGGACCGTCCGTGAGCTGGCCTACGAGCAAAGCGGGCTGCCCCGGGAGCAGGTCGACGCCGCCCTCGACCCAATGGGACAGACGGTCCCGGGCGCGGGGGCGGGAGCCGCCGCCGGTGGGTAGGAATCAGAGGGGGAATCGAAGGGTGCCGTTAGGAATCGCGAAGCGAGCGAAAGGGACGGACGTGCGGGCAGGGTTGCATCGGCGGGGCGGGTGGTGGAGCCGGCATGCGCGGCTGCGCGCTGGCACCGCAAGCTGTCTCCTCTCAATCCTTCTCTTCGTCGCCCTCGGTGACGTGGTGGTCGAGGATGGCCGCGACGGTCTGGATCAATCGCTCAGCGGAACGATTAGCACCTCGGCCAGCCCCGCTCTCACCCGCGTCATGCAGCTTGTCACCCACCTTGGCTCGACCCACGCGACCGCCGCGCTCTGCCTGGTGGCGGCGGTTTGGCTGTTCGCGCAGCGCCGCTGGGCGGCAGCGGTCCTGGTTCCGGCTGCCTGGGCCGGTGGCCAGCTCTTAGGTGCCGTACTCAAGATCAGCTTCCAGCGAGACCGGCCCGTCATCCTCGCCCCCTGGGATCGACCCGAGGGATACAGCTTTCCGAGCGCCCACACCTTCACCGCGGTCATCACCTACGGGTTGCTCGCGGCCCTCCTCGTCGAGTGCCTGCGCGGTCGCGGCCGCCTCTTGCCGCCGGTCATCGCCGGCACGATCGTCGTCGCGGTCGGCTTCAGCCGGGTCGTGCTCGGCGCCCACTTCCCCGCCGACGTGCTCGGCGGGTTGCTCGCTGGCGGAGCCTGGCTCTCCGCCGCGTTAGTCGTCCTTTATCTGGCTGAGCGACGACCGGCCCTTCGCCGCCGCCTTTCCGCTCGCCAGCGCCTGAGGGTCTCCCAGTGATTCCCGGTTAGTCGTCGGAGGCGCGCAGAGCCGGCGAACCTGGGTTGACTCAGGGAAGGTCGCGGCGGTACCGCACCTCGCGGAAAAGGACGCCGGAAATCTCCTCAGTCTGGACCGCGCTGTTTGCGCGCCACCCCTGCCCCTCGTAGAACTTACAGGCCCGGTCGTTGCCCGCCAGTATCCAGAGTGCCGCCTCGGCGAACCCGAACTCCGCCAGGCTCCCGATGCCGGCCCTCAGCACCTACCTACCGATACCCTGGCGGGCAAAGCGCGGCTCGACGGAGATAGCGTAGATGTGCCCTATGCCTTCGCCCGCGTCATCGTTCGGACTCGGGCCGACATGGCAGAAACCAGCGATCACCCCATCAATCTCCGCCGCCCAGGTGATCGATTCCAGCGCCGGTCACGCCAGACGTGTCCGCCACCGCTCGCTGCTATCCGGGACGGACACGCTGTCCGGTACGTCACGGGCAACAGCTCGTGGTTGGCGTGGTCCCCGTTCCGCGCGTGAACCTCGGCGATCCCTGTCGCATCGTCTTCCCCCGGCCGCCCGGACGATCACGCCTTCCACAACCGACCTCCTCCCGTGCCGTAGGGCAGGGACGTGCCCGCCCTGTTTGGTCCAGGAGTTGTGAGCATCCAGCAGGGGGCGGCAACAGTTCCCTTGCCTCGATGAGACCGGCCCGAACGGCCGCCGGCGTCAGATCCCGGGTGCCACGCCCGGGAAGTCTCATGATCTGCTCCGTGTTGGAAGCTGTCAGCTATCGCGTGTCGATTC
>JAUJMG010000648.1 GCA_030446955.1 Thermomicrobiales bacterium | reverse complement strand
CCTCCGTGATCGTCATCGCGATCATGATCGTCGGCGTCAACCTGCTGGTCGACCTAGCCTACACCTTCATCGACCCGCGGGTGCGTTACGGGTGAGCGGCATGGGCGATGTTGCGCAGCCAGCGCCAAGAGCGGCCACGACGGATGTTGAGAGCCTGGCCCCGCGTGCCCGGCCCCGCTCCCGCCAGATCTACCTGCGGGCCTTAGCGCAGGACAAGCTCGCCCTCTCCGCGACCGTCTTTCTCGTTCTCCTGATCTTCTCGGCGATCTTCGCCGGGTTCGTCGCGCCCTACGACCCGGCGAAGGGCGGCTTGATGCTGCGCAACAAGCCGCCCATGACCGAATCCCGGGAAGGGGGCCTTCCGCACGTCCTCGGCACCGACGCCCTCGGCCGCGACCAGCTCAGCCGGCTCATCTTCGGCGCCCGGGTCTCGCTAGCGGTCGGCTTCACCAGCGTGCTCCTCTCCGGCTCGATCGGCGTCCTGCTTGGGCTGATCGCCGGCTACTACCGGGGCGTCGTGGACGACGTGATCATGCGGCTCGTTGACACCCAGATGGGGTTCCCCTCCCTCTTGATGGCCCTCGTGGTCCTCTACGTCCTTGGCGCCGGCGTCTGGAACGTCGTGTTCGTGCTGGCCATCACCCGCTGGATGGTCTACGCCCGGCTCACCCGTAGCCTCGTCCTCTCCCACCGGGAGGAGGTCTTTGTCGAGGCCGCGCGGGCCCTGGGGTGCTCGGACCGCAGGATCCTCTTCCGGCACATCCTGCCGAACCTGCTCTCGCCCATCCTGGTGCTTGCGACCCTGGAGGTGGCGACGATGATCCTGACCGAGGCGTCGCTGAGCTTCCTCGGCCTCGGGATCCAGCCCCCGCAGTCGTCCTGGGGCCTGATGCTGACCGAAGGGCGCGGTTATGTCACCAGCGCCTGGTGGCTCGTCACCTTCCCCGGGCTGGTCATCCTCCTAACCGCCCTCTCGCTCAACCTGCTCTCGACCTGGGTACGAGCCGTTACCGACCCGGTCACGCGCTGGCGCTTCCTGGCGCCGCGGCGGGCCACCGCGAAGTAGACGGAGTTCGGAGCGACCGGTAGAACCGGCCGCCCGGCTTCGCGTGTAAGGAAACAGTCATCATGCAGAAGAACCGGGTGAAAGCGGCCCTGCGCGAGGGCCAGGCCGTCAGCGGCCCGTTCATCAACGAGGCGAGGGGGGTCGGCACCGTCAAGATGATGGCGCTCGCCGGCCACGATTTTCTCTTCCTCGACATGGAACACGCCATGTTCGACTGGGAGACCATGCTGACCCTCGTCCAGACCTCCCTCCTCTGCGACATCTGCCCACTCGTCCGGGTGACCGACCTCTCCTATCCGCTCGTCGCCCGCGCCCTCGACTCGGGTGCGCAGGGGATCATCATCCCTCGGGTCGATAACCGGGAGCAGGTGGAGCAAGCCGTCAGCTTCGCCAAATACCCGCCGGTCGGCCGTCGGGGCGCCGGCGGCGATGCCCGCTACGGCTACAACCGGCGGCCGGTGAAGGCGGCGGTCGACGAGGCGAACGCCGAGACGATGGTGGTCGTCCAGGTGGAATCGAGCGAAGGCGTCGCGAACCTGGACGCGATCGCGAGCGTGCCCGGGGTCGATGTCGTCTGCGTCGGCCCGCAAGACCTGTCGATCTCCCTCGGCGTCTACGGCGATTTTGGCCACCCCACCTTCGTCCAGACGATGGAGCAGGTTGTCGCAACGTGCGCCAAGCATGAAGTGGCGGTCGGGATGGTCGAGCGTGAAGCGAGCGACTTCCGCCGCTGGTACGACATGGGGATGCGATTCCTGGTCTGCAACAACGACGGCAACATGATCCATCAGGGCGCGACCCGGGACGTGGCCGCCCTACGGGAATTCGTGAACGGGTGAGAAGGGTGGCACCGCGCTCAGGGAGAAACCGGGACGCATGAAGATCCTCGACGTTCGAGAAACAGTTGCCCCGATCCGTTCGGACATTAGCAACGCCTTTATCGATTTCCGGCACATGACCGTCTCCGTCGTCGCCATCGTCACCGACGTCGTCCGCGATGGCCGGCCGGTGATCGGGTACGGCTTCAACTCGAACGGGCGCTACGCGCCGCAGGGTCTCCTCCGGGACCGCTTCATGCCCCGCCTCCTCGGCGCCGATCCGAATGCATTGCTGGACGAGACGGGGGATAACCTCGACCCCCACAAGATCTGGCGCGCCATGATGACGGGCGAGAAGCCGGGCGGGCACGGCGAGCGCTCGGTCGCCGTCGGCACCCTCGACA
>JAUJMG010000158.1 GCA_030446955.1 Thermomicrobiales bacterium | reverse complement strand
GGCCGTCGCCGATGAAGTTGATCGAGAGGACGGCCAGGGCGATCATGATGCCCGGGGGAATCCAAAGCCAGGGCATGGACTCCAACACGGAGATGGATTGTGCGTCCGTCAGCATGTTGCCCCAACTAGGTGTCGGCGGCTGCACTCCGAGTCCTAGGAAACTCAGCCCGGCTTCCAACAAGATGGCGTTCGCCATGCCGAAGGTCGCCGCGACGATCACCGGAGCAAGGGCGTTCGGTAGCACGTGCCGCGAGATGATGCGGCTGTTGGGCGCACCGACGGTACGACTGGCGAGGATGAACTCGCGCTCGCGCAACGAGAGGAACAGCGCGCGCACGATTCGCGCGATGGGGGGCCAGCCGAGCAAGCCGATCACGAGCATCACGTTGTAAATACTCGGCCCGAGGATCGACACGATCGTGATGATGACAATGAGGGAGGGGAAGGAGAGGACAATGTCGGCCGCCCGCATGATCACCGAGTCCGTCCACCCGCCGTAGAAGCCCGCCAGCGAGCCGAGGACGATGCCAATCAGCGTGTAGATCGAGACTGCCACTAGCCCGACCGAGAGCGAGACGCGCCCGGCATGGAGGAGGCGGCTCCACACATCACGGCCGGAGGAGTCTGTCCCCAGCGGGTAGCCCGGCTGGGGAGGTTCGCGGTAGGCGCTGATGCTGACGCTGTAGGGATCACGGCGCGCGAAGACCGGGGCCCCGATCGAGCCGACCGTGAGCACGAACAGGATGACCGTGCCGACAAGCGCGACCCGGTGGCGCCGAAACCGGTGCCAGACCCCGGTCTTGCGGCGGGACGGGGCAGCATCAGCAGCGAGTGCGAGGGGCATCTTCGGCACTGACACTTGATGCTCCCCACGTCGCTGATTCGCCGGCCGAGTCGTGTCTGCCATGTCGTCCTGTTCCCCCCCTCGTGATGCCTCCGCGTATGATGAACGCCGCATCAAGAGGTCATGAGTACTTGATCCGTGGGTCGACAACCGCGTACACCACATCGGCAAGCAAGTTGCTCAGCAGGATCATGACCGCGCTAATCAGATTGATCGCCATGATGACCGGATAATCTCGGCTCCGTACCGCTGTGATCGCCAGCGTTCCCATCCCCGGCCAAGCGAAGATGGCCTCGACGATCACCGTACCGCCCAAGAGGCGGGGCAGACTGAGCGCGATCACGGTCACCAGCGGGATGAGCGCGTTGCGGAGGGCGTGTCCGTAGATCACCGCTCGCTCGCGCAAGCCCTTCGCCCGTGCCACGGTGACGTAGTCCTGCCGCACCACCTCAAGCATGCTCGACCGGGTGTAGCGGATGAGCGGCGCCGCCTCCGCCAGGCCGAGCACCAGTGCCGGGAGAATCAGGTGGCGCACGGAGTCCACCAGCGACGGCGGTTGGCCCACGGTCGCCATACCCGCCGTGGGGAGCCACCCTAGCTTGAGCGAGAAGACGTAGATGCCGGCAAGGGAGAGGAAGAACGAGGGGATGGAGATCGCGGTGAACGCCGAGATCGTCGCGATATAGTCGAGGATCGAGTATTGCTTGAGCGCCGACAGCACCCCCACCGGGATCGCCACGATTAACGCGATGATGAGCGCCGTGAGCATCAGCTTCAGCGTCGGCCAGAGGCGCTCCGCGATCTTGTCCACGATCGGCTGCCGATCGACCAGCGAGAACCCGAGGTTGCCCTGCGCGAGCTCCTTGACCCAGAGCCCGTAGCGGACGGGGATAGGTTTGTTCAGCCCCAGCGCTTCTTTCTGTTGTTCCAAGAAGTGGGGCCCGAGCACCGCGGCCTGCTCTGGATTGATGAGAGCAGAAACTGGATCACCCGGGGCGAGCGTGATGATGAAATAGGTCGCAAGGGTGATCCCTAGCAACACGGGCACACTGACCACGATCCGCCGTAGCAGGAATCGTCCCATCTTCCGCTCTGGCCTCCTCTCGCGGCCCCTTGTGCCCAGTTAGGCGGCGTGTTGATCCCAAACGGGGTGCCATTGCCAGGTTGCGCGCCCGAACGAGCGGGGGCACTTCGTGCCGGGCGCGCGACTGGTCATCAACTCCGTCCATCCGCTCGTCGAGCGGGTCGAGGCGCGGTCAGCCGAGCAGATCCACCATGAATGGGATGGGTCACCTGGCTCGTGCGGCCTGTCCGTGTGCTCGTCCACACGGATGGCCGCCCGCTACCTTGTCAATTCCAGCGGCCCCGCTCCTGAGCCGGCACACTGCGGGGAGGGGAACGAGGAGCGGGCGCTCGGGAGCCGATCCTCAGACCGGATTCACCGTCCAGTCATCGGCGTTCCACATGTTGTGATTGGCGTAGCTGGGTGGCTCGAACCCAACGAGCCGCCGGTTGTAGGCAAAGATCGAGTTCGGTGACCAGAGAAAGATCCATGGCACCTCATCATTGAGGATGCTCGCCACCTCGGTATAGATCACTTTGCGCTGCGCCTGGTCGGTCGTGGCCCTGCCCGCGGCGAACAACTCGTCCACCCTCGGGTTGGAGTAGTGGGAGTAGTTGGCACCCCCTGGCACCCAGTTCTTGGTCTCGAAGTACTTTGCGGAGACATTAGGATCCTGCCGGAATACGCCACCGGCGACAAAGGCGAGGTCGAAGTCGTGGTCGGTGTTGCGCCTGCGAATGTACTCGGCCCCTTCGGTGGCGCGCAGCTCGAGGGCGATGCCCACGTCCCTGAACTGCTGCTGGATGATCGGCACATAGGCCTCCCGCTCTTTGTCGCCGGGCATATAGATCGCCTCAATCGCTTGGCTGCTGTCCCAGTTTGCCTCCCCGAGGAGCTGCCGTGCCTGTTCGGGATCGAACCGGTACGCGTTGACGTCCGGCGTCCCCATCCAGTCCGGCCCGATAATCGGCTGGTTGACGACCGTTGCCTCTCCCTTGTAGATCGCCTCGACGATCGCCCCCCGGTCAATGGCGTACATCATCGCCTGGCGGATCCGCTTGTCCTGGAGATAGGGCTTCGTCAGGTTGAGCGTCAGGAAGTCGATGCTGGGGCTCGGGACGCTAACGACGGTCAGGTCGGGGTTGTTCTTCAGCCGCTCCATCTCGGCCACCGGCACGATCATCAGATCCAGCTCGCCCGTCTCCATCTGTGCCAGCGCCACGTCCGGCGTCGAGATCTTGAAGAAGATCCTGTCGAGCTTCGCCTTGTCGCCACCGTAGGTGTCATTCCGCTTAATCTCGAGGAACTGGTCCGTCTCATATCTGCTGAACTGGAAGACGCCGGCACTCACCGTCGGGTTCAGCGAGAACGGATGCTGCTTCAGTTGATCCGGCGGGACATCCTTGAGGACATGGGAAGGAAGGATACCCAACCCCGCGAAATCGCCGAGGGTCAGCAACCAGGTCGAGTCCGGATTCGTGAGGGTCATCCTCACGGTGTAGTCGTCGGGCGCTTCCAGGCCCATGATCGTGTCCGCCTTCTGCTCGCTGTACTCCGTTGCTCCATCGATGAGCAAGAGACGACCTTGCCAGTAGCTGCCGGTTCGGGCATCAACCGCCCGCTCGATGGTGAAGACGACATCCCGCGCCGTCAGCGGCTTTCCATCGGTGAACACGAGGTCCCTCTGCAGCGTGAAGGTGTAGGTCTTGGCGTCCGGGGACACATCGATGCGTTCCGCGCTATCAGGGACGGCCTCGAGACGGGCATTGACCTTGACCAAAGCGCCAAACAAGAGCTGCTCCACACCCTGTTCCGCGCCAGCGGTGGAGAAGAGCGGGTTCAAGGTGACAGGTTTGGCCCAGTGCACGCTCACCTGCCCCCCGCCCGGCGTGCTGACGGCAACAAGCGCAGCACCGCCAGCCCGGGAACTCGCGGCAGCGCCGCCCGGGCTAAGGGCCGACGCGCCAGCGCCAGCGGCAAACAACCGGAGGAGTGCGCGCCGGCTCAGCCCACACGAGAGCCACCCTGCGTTCCAGCGGCTGCGGTTCTGGAGCTCACTCATGACAGTTGCACTCCCTGCTTGTCGCTGCCCGTATCCGGCACGGCTCGGCGGTGTCGTGACGACATCGGTTCGGCCAAATCACTTGGGATCCTGGTGCGCGCGAGGAGTGCGACATCCCTAGCTTGAGGTCAACAGCGCAGCACTGAACCGCGCACACCAGGATCGTTTGGCGACCCACCTCCATGCTGTAGTGCCCGTGCTAGTAGATTGCCGCGCATCGTAGTACGGGTTCGACATACTGTCAAGGCGGCGGACGAAACGTATAAGTCAGAAGGTTTCGGTGAGTACCACGTGTAAGAACGAGGCAGATGACCACCTGGCGAAACCCAGCGCGGCTGCGCGGCGACATAGGTGAGCTCTCGATGCCGCAGCGCAATCCTGAAATAGAACCTGACCAACCGACTGACCGCTCACTGGGTTTGCTAAGTCCCTCTACTTGAGAGCGGTGCCATCGGGACCATGCCCGGATGACCTGAAACCGGTCGCTACCCCGCCGGAGCGCATCTCCTCAAGATAGCTGTAAGCCGTCGCGCGGGAGATTCGAAGATACTCGGCGACGTGAGGGACAGATCGCTGCAAGCTGAAGATGCCGCGTCGGTCCAATGCCCGAAAGATGGCGAGGCGATCTTGCTTGGTCATGCGGTCGATTGATCGCCCCAACGCGACTTCCTCCTCGTCAATCACGGCTTGGATGACCCGGTCAATGTCATCAACAAAGGCAATTGACTGCGGCTCCGCCCCCAACCCCGCCAGCTCTTCGACCGTACTTGCCAGCAGACGCAGGTCGGTGACGTCGAAGTTGATGCAGAGGGCCCCGAAGACGTGGCTATCGAGGTCGCGCAGCACGATTGTCGACGACTTCAACACCCGACCGCTCGGCGCCCGTGTGATGTAGTTGAGCCGATCCTGCGCCGCGTCACCCTGGGCAATCAGGTCGAGGCCAATCTGGGTCACCGAGCCACCAACGTGACGGTGTGTGACATTGCCATCGATAGCTACGATGGAATGCTCAGGATTCCGAAAATCATGAAGCACCACCTCGCAGTTTCGACCGAATGTCTCAGCAATGCCCCGCACAATCGGACGTAAGACGGCGAGGTAATCGTCAGCCGACAAGGCGTGTTCAGCTGGGAGCGTGCCCAGCACCAATCGTTCAACACGGTTCTGATCCATACAAGCCCTCCCTGCCACCTACACAGCAAGGTCCGTTCGTTCTGGCTACAAATCTACCAAGGCCATCACTACCTCCGCGCGCCAGGTCAACCGTCGGCAGAGTGTGACGAGCGTCGCGTTCCGCACCGCTGTTGGGCCCCCGCAGACGCGCCAATCCGCACTTCCGGCCGGTCCTTCCGAACGGCGCGTCCCGCAATCCAGTGCCCATGCCATAGCGCGAGTTGGGATGTCTAGTCCTTCCGATTCCTGCGGCCCCATTGCAGCACGACCACCTCGTGCTCGGTACAGCTGATCTGCACCAGCCAGTCGGCGTAGCCGGCAGTACCATGCTCGCCCACGGCCCACGCCGCTCCGGCCACCCGTACCCCTTGTCGCCGATCCGTGCCACGATGCTGGTTGGTAATAGCAGGCCTAGGTCAGCGAACTGCCGGTTCAGGTCATCTGGGAGGTCCGGCTGGTTAGCCTCGACTGCTATCCGGTAGTGGTCCCGCCGAAGGATCGCCTCGACGAATTCGCGCTTCGTGCCATTGGCGTCCAGCCTAGCCATCCAGCCCACGAGGACCAGGGCGGTTAGCGCAGATGGTGGCTGCGAGTTGGACAGCGAGCCTATGCGCAGCCGAAGAGTGAGTGAGAAGGCCCTCCTATACGGACGGCACCATCGCTTCGATACCCTACCTTGAGCGACTGCCAGCGGACGCGCTCCAATACTAATACGGGGTTAGACGGCACAATCCGTTCCAAATGTCGACCGGCCGGTTACAAGCAAGCTGCTATCGATGCCAGTGTCACCAGGTCGCATCCCGCCGGGCGTGTCATGCGGCTCTGCAGGGGCTATGGAGCAGGCTATCCCTGATGCCGTCGCGATGCCAGCGGACGAACCAGCCGTCGCACGTCCGCCATGACCCACGTCGCTCCGACAGGTCGCGCCATGGAGTGCTAGGGCGCATTGCGGAGCAGTTGCGCCGGTGATAGCCTCCTAAGGCATGAAGCAGGCCACGGCCGACTTCCGCGAACTCCTGCTGCGTACCAGCAACGCCCGGGTGGACAATGAACCGCATGGACCGGGACAAGTTGGGGTATAGGTGATGGGTGACGGGGTCGCTCGGACGAGCGGAGACGGGCGGTCCGAGACGACGGACGGCGTCGACATGGATGCCCGGCTGTCCCCTGTCCTCGATGACCCAGCGCCTAACTCCCGCTGGACCGTCGGCCGGCGCCGGATGGGACTCGGGTTGATGCTGCCGATCTCTGAGTTAGGGGCGTTCGGGGACGCGCCGCCGCGGTTTGCGGACATGCTAGAGATCGTCAGGACCGCTGCCGCAGTCGGGTTCGATGCGGTCTGGATACCGGATCACCTGATCGTGAGGCACGCGAACCAGGGGAACGTCGTGCGCGGAGTGTGGGAGTGCTGGACCACCCTCGCCGGCTTGGCTGCGGCGACGGAAGGTATCCACCTGGCGTCGTTCGTCACCTGCACCGGCTTCCGCAACCCCGGCCTTGTGGCCAAGATGGCCGAATCGGTGGACGAGATTAGCGGCGGCCGGTTCATCCTTGGCCTCGGCGCTGGCTGGCACGAACCGGAGTACCGGATGTTCGGCTTCCCGTTCGACCACCGGGTGAGCCGCTTCGAGGAGGCCCTCCGGATCATCCACCCGCTCCTGCGGGAGGGAGTTGCCGACTTCCAGGGTGAATACTACGCCGTCCACCGGGTAGTGAACCAACCGAGAGGACCCCGTTCCGCGCTCGGGGGGCCGCCCATCTTGATCGGTGGAACCGGGCCCCGGATGCTGCGCTTGACTGCCCGCTACGCCGACGCGTGGAATGACGATTTCCATCGGGACCCGGCGATCGTCGCTGGCCACCTAGCCGCGTTGGACGTTGCCTGTCGTGAGGTCGGACGGGATTCGACGACCTTGGTCCGTACCACGGGGAGCAACCTCGCGCTGCCCGGCTATCTGGGGCGTCGCCCGAACCCAATCGTGGGCGAGCCGGAGGCGATGGCCACTGCGATCCACGGCTTCCAAGACCTCGGGATCGATCACTACGTCTGCGGCCTCGACCCCTGCACGCCCGCAAGTTTGGAGTGGTTCGCGGGCGTGATGCGGATCCTGGACGCTGAGTAGGCAGTGGGCAGTAGGCAGAACAATCGTAGGGGCGCCGCATCCGTCACCCGGGCTCCGGCCGCCTCGATGTTCTGTCAGCGCACGGCGTCGACGCGACGCCTAGATCGGGTCTTGAGCCACCTGTCGATATCGATAGTCGCTAAGGTGCCAAGTTCCGGTCGTCTGGCAGGTGGTCGCGTCGTGGGTTGGCGTGGTGTCGTAGATCGCCTGGACTACCACCGGGCGCTCCAAGTCAAGGGTCTAGGCTTTCGTGCCAGCGTGATCCTTTATCAAAGGCGCTGTGCGTCGGCCCTACCGTAAGCGGCTCGAACGGAACGATCGGTGCGAAGGCTATGACGCTGCCCCCCGGTCAGTTCTCCTCAGGCAGATGGACGCCGAGTTGTGTACACCCCGTGGATGTTGAACCACCTGCCGAATGCTCCCCCGATGTTGGATGGCTGGATAGGAGGTTCAGTTCATCGGTCGGCAGCAGGACACGGGCGCCACACCCAAGCACCCGTCCGACCGCGGCCAGGTGGAGCAGCGAGGGCAGCCGCCGCCCCGCCTCCCACCGTGACACGGCTGAGCGGTCACACCCAATCGCCGCCGCCAGTTCGGTCTGGCTCCACCCCCGTGCCTCTCGCCGGCGTGCCACCTCCGTGCCGATCGCCCACGCCAGGACCTCCTTGGCCTCGCCCATCGCGCGCGGCAACGGAGCCACCTCCCGCAGCCGCTGGTCGATCCTTGCTGCCGTCAGCACGGCGCCTTTGAACCGCCGGCCCTCGTGAGTGGTAGGGGCCACCCGGAACGGGAAGGGGATCGGCGGTGTCTTGGCTTCATCGGGCTTCTGCTCTGGCATTGACCTACCTCCCGTTTCCATCGCGTGCTGGACGGCTTCCTCGTTGGCCAAGAGCCTTCCGCATCTTGGCCCAGGCATCGTGGACCGCGGCGTTGAGCAGGGCGATTAATGCCTCCCGGGCGATGAAGGCGACTACCGCAAGTGCCAAGGAGAGTGGTAGGGCTAGTTCTAAGGTTTCCACGTCTATGGATGCTCCTTTCATGGGGCAACCGGCCGTACATCCTCATGCAACGACGAGAGCCGGCCTTGGCGAGGGTAGGCTGGCTCTCATCTCCATCCGATCGGTTGTGATCGACTGCTGCCTAGTCCGTCGTCATCGGTGCCCCACCATCGTCCCGGTCAGTCCAGCGGAGCACGACGAGCGGTCGTTTGTGTTCAGTACGCCTCCGAGAATTTGTGAGCCACGGCCTTGGCGCGGGAGGCAATCACCTCGGCCTCGA
>JAUJMG010000157.1 GCA_030446955.1 Thermomicrobiales bacterium | reverse complement strand
CCGCCCGGGACAAGACCTGGTCCGCCAACGACTGGACACGGTCGAGGGCGCCTTGACCCAGCAGGTCGAACGGGCGGTTGCTGCCCCCGCCTCCTATCTCACGGCTGTGTTGGGCGAGCCCCCCGACGACGGCTCCTCGGCTCCCCAGTGGCGGGAGGCCGCCGCCCGCATCGAGGGCTACCGCCACCGGGAGCTGGGCCGGGCTTCGGGCGAGGGCCCCGTGGTCGACGAGGACGGTCTCCCCGGCGCCATCGGTCCCCGGCCCAGTGACTACCTCCAGGCCCTGCAATGGGACCACGCGGCGGAGGTAGTGGCGTCCGAAGCGGTGCCCGACCTCGAGCCTTGCGGGCCGGAGCTTGGGCCGTAGCTGGGCCGTGGCCAAGAGTCACCTGCGATAACTGCGTCGGAAGGGCTATCCGTATTCCGGGATCCGTCACGGTTATCGCCGGCGGATCATCGCGGCGCTGGTTCGTCGAAAACGAGTCCTGACGTAACGTGAAGAGTAGGACGTTGGACTTCGACCGGCGGTTCGCGAGCGAAACCCTCTCGTGACCAAATCCCCAACCAGCGGATAGTTCTTTCGGTCGCTGCTGCTTGAGGGGCTGGAGCAGACGGATCGCGGGGCGACTGTCTGAACATCTTGAGGATGTTGTGAGGTGTCAACGACACGCGACGGTCAATCCCGAGGACGTGACCGAGCTCGCCGCCCGTTTCGATCGACACGTGGTCCTGGCCTCGCCTACCGACGGACGGCTCGACCGGTTCAACGCCGTCTTCGAAGTACCCGGGGGTTAGGAATGGTCGATGTCTAAAGATTATCGGTTGTCTGGCGAGTCGGAGTGAGCCAATCCGGCGTTGCCGGGAGCGAGTTCGCTATTTGTCGCGGCCACGTAGGCCGGTGGCATGATTGAACCCACCCGGCTGCGGCCGCAAACTCATGCCCACAACGTCGTCCCGAAGAGAACCGGCGACCGGATGACCGGCGACCGACCACCCAACCCGCCCTGTCAGCATCGCCCAGGAGACCGCTGAGCAAGACGAGTTCGGCGTGGCAGCGGTAGCGGTGAAGCTGGGATTGCGGCCGTCTTGCCAACGATCCGCTTCGTTGTGTGGCTACAGATTCGACGCACCTGTCAAAGCTCTCCGTCACTTGAACCGGCACATCTCCTCCCACAACAAAACACCCCTCAACATCTGAAGCTTCTTCAGAGATGACCTGTTGGACAGGTGGGATGTCTAGGCAGTTACCTAGCCACGGAGGCTGCAGTTCTCAGGAGCACCGCGAGTTGGGCAACAGCTTGAGTCAGTGCCGACGCGTCCGCTCCAGCGTAGCTGAGCCTCAAATAAGAACCGACGGGGTCGGCAGGAAACCAATCCCGCCCCGGGTTGATTGACACTCCGGACAAGGCCGCCTCTTCTGCAAAGTGTACGTCGTTCAGGCCATCCGGAATCCGCACCCACATGTGCAGTCCGCCCTTCGGTATCAGGAAGGTTTCAGCGTCAGGCCAGAGGCGCACCACAGCAGCCGAGAGCGCATCACGCCGTATGCGCAGCTCGCGGATTACGCCCTTGAGATGCTTCGGCCAGGCAGGGGAGCCGATGACCTGAAGCGCCGTCTCTTGAAGCGATGGGGCGACGAAGAAGTCGTCGACCGCTCGGAGCGAGCGCAGGCGGGAGAGCACCGGCCCACGAGCAATCAACGCCCCCACTCGAAGGCCAGGAGCCAGAGATTTGGTGAGCGAGCGTAGGTAGATAACGTGCCCATCAGGGTCGTCGCTCGCCAGCGGAGGAGGAGAAGGGCCCTCGAGGTCGAGGCCCATCACCCAGTCGTCCTCAATTACAAATGCACCTGCTGACGTCGCAACCTCCATCAACTCCTGCCTCCGCTCCGGCGACATCAGGGAACCAGTCGGATTGGCGTAGCGGGGTTGACAGTAGATGAGCCGGGCACCTGACCCTTTGACCGCCTCGGCTAGCAGGTCGGGACGCACGCCCTCAGCGTCCGTCGGAACCGGGATCAGTCTCAACCCGCTGGCATGTGCGGCGGCGATGGCACCGACGTACGTGGGAGACTCTACGACGACGGCTTGTCCCGGGCGGGTAAGCGCCCGAAAGCTCGCGGACAGGCTCGCCTGGCCGCCGGAGGTGATTAGTACGTTGTGGGCCCGCAAACCGTCCCCGACCTCGGCGGCAAAGAGCGCTCGAAGCTCCTCCAACCCCTCTATTGGCAAACGGCCCCAGGCTCCAGGGCGACGGCCCGCCCTCGCCAGTGCCGCGCCAAGCAGCGCGCGGGGTTGCAGCTGCTCATCGAGGTAGCCGCTACTGAGGCTGACCGTCCCGGGGCGGGCTAGGGTGACAAGTTGCTCGAGGCCCTCCGTGAGCGGCATCGCACTGCCCAGTGGCAGGGCCTGCCATCCGGAGTCGGATCCACGCCCAACCGGGTCGCGGTCTTGGGCCACAAAGGTGCCGCGGCCAGGGCGGGCAACGACGAGTCCCTCGCGAACCAGCGCGCTCGTCGCCTGTTGGATGGTAACGGGGCTCGCCCGATACCGCTCAACCAGCTCACGATTCGCTGGCAGCCGAGTCCCCGGCGGAGAGGACGCGGCGAACGAGCGAAGGTCCGCAACAATACGAAGGTAAGAGCTCTCGGCCACAACGACCTCGACCGACGGGGCGAGCGGCAACTGTACCAGGCTCCTCCTGCATCGTCTTCACACCGAAGCCCGGAACTCCCGTTCGATTGCGTCGGCGAAGATGATGACCGGAGCCGGCGAATGCCGCAGATACAGGGCGGGCTCGATGAGTTCGAGCTCCAATAGGAGCATGCCCCACTCGCTGGTTGTCACGATGTCGACCCGTGCGTACAATGGCACAGGAGTTAGGAGCTCGAAGACGGCTCTGGCGAACTTCGTTTCCTCGGCCGTGGGGATGAGCGGCACGCCCATACGAGCTACCTCGATGGCGCTGTGAAGCCCGGACGGCCGTCGGGCTGCGTGCGTTCGCTTCCCTCCGAGATAGATGATCGAGCTCTCCCCCGTGGTCTCGATCTCGTCGAGGTAGGGCTGGACCATGGCGTCGCCGCAATTAACGAGGCCATCTGCGTGCGCTTGGGCAGCCGCAGCGTCATCGGCGGTGAACGGAAGCGTCCGGTACGCTGAGGCCGACACCGCTGGTTTCACTACGGCCTTCTCCCAGCCTCGGTCCCGGCAAATTCTGCTTACGTCGACGTGCTCGCCCTGCTGCAGCCAGACTGTCTCGATCACTTGGACGTCAGCGGCCTTCAGATCGTTCAAATAGGACTTGTGAGAGTTCCAGCGGATCGTCTTCGGATCATTGAGCAACTTAGTGGTACGAGACACGTGGTCCACCCACGCGAGGAACTCGGCCCTATGGAGGTGATAATCGTACACTGACCGTAGGATGCACAGGGGCGACGTCGACCAGTCAATCTCCGGGTCGTCCCACACGGCTGCTTCGACTGGTATGTCTCGGGAACGCAGTTCAATAAGCAGCTCCTGGTCGTCGACGGCTAGGTCGGGAAAGTCGGAGCTCGTGATAAGGCGTACGAGAGGCTCGATGTACATGGTGGTGTCCTTCCTAGGAGTTCAGTGAATCTAGATACGGAAGCATCCGGTCATATTGCGAGGAGCCTGCGGCCACGGCGATGTGCGCACCGTTTAGCACCTGCGCCACCTCGTCCAAAGTCAGCTGCGGTCGTTGCAGCCGAATGCCGTCGAGCAGCTCCTGACTATGAAACGGATCGATCCGGACGTGAGCGTCGAAATAAATTCTCGTATCCGCCGCGTCCAACCCGACTCGCTCCATCCCACGGAGAACCCGACGGAAGTGTGGTGCGACCCAGCTCTCGAAGACGAGGAAGCACCCGTACGCCCTCAGCTTGTGCGCGGGTCGAGTCAGAAGGGCGCCGTTGACGTTCGAGGTGACACGAGCAAACCAAGGCAGATCAGAAGCCCGGTAGTCGGCGATCTCGTCCCAGCCCGCCGTCTGCGCAACCAGGCGACGAAGCCAATGGGTATGAAATTGCTGAAGCCTCCCGTGCCCGCACTCGTCCCACAGGTTGGCCGCCGCCACAGCTTTCAACTTCCCCTGTAGGCCAACCACAAGCATTGCCACCTCATCGTCGACGACCTCGTTCCGGACAACCTCGCACCGGAGGAACGTCTCGATAGTGCTTCGTGACGCCTCTTTCTCTAGAAAGCCGAACAACGGGTGTTCTACGCCGGGGTTGTTGGCGGTGAGCCCCTCAAGATACACAGCTGCTTCTTCTTGCGTTTCCACGAAGTCAGGCGGCGGTGCAACCTTGAGCCAGCTCTCAAGGAGCTCACGCTCGAGGAAGATCTTGGCTTGTAGAAGTTTCACCTCCAGTTCATCGTTCCTTTGGGAGGAACATGGTCCGTCACGGTATCCGAGCACGTATGAATAGATGTCAGCGAGGAAGCGGTGAAGAACCTCTCCATACACGTCACTTTCAGCGCGTAATGGGGACATATAGGTGGCTTTTTCACTCGCCTCCATCACGAGAAATGCCGCCATCTGACCGGCGAGTGTCGAGAACGGTCTTACTGGCGGCCAGTAATGGTCCTGGAGCACATCGCCGACGGCCGGACTAGTGGTTGTGGTTTCAGTGAACATTATTGGACCTCCTTCAGGGTCTCATCGACTCGACGTGAGCTGTGGTTCGACGTGAAGAACTCCGGGATCCAATCGACCAGATCGGACTCGATGGCCCGCTCCATTACAAGCCGGGCGACAGCGAGGTCGAGGATCCCGAGACCGAATGGCGAAAAGATTCTCGGACGGTTCTGATCCAATTCGATCGAGCTCTTCAGCAGTTCGTAGAGGCTCCCTGTCATGTGCGGCCGGGTGGGATCCGCCTGGCGAGCGAGAGCAAGCGATGTGCCGTCACGAAAGGCGTGCGCTACATCGTCGACGATGTTTTGTGCTTCGGCAATGACCTCTGGCGCCAGGTCGCGTAGGGAAAGATGGAGCACGACTCGCGGCTCGGGGGGAAGAGCCAACAGGTCGACGTGAGGTCTCGTAGCGGTGGTGGCGAAGAGCACCATCTCGCTATTCAGCGCCGCTTCCCTGACCGATGCACATATTCGGACCGGAACGGCGCCAAGCTCAGCGGCGAAGGCTTCGCCCCGTCCCCGGTCTTGGTCGAATACTGCAACAGACTCAAACCGCCACTTATCCGATAAGAGGAAGCGCCAGGTGTAGCGGCTGATCAATCCGGCACCACAAACGGCGAGCTTGCTGACGACCCGTTGGCCATCATTCATGGCTGCGGCAGCGATGACAGCCGAAGCGGCGGTGCGGGCTGCGCTGATCTGTGATCCCTCAAGGCAGACAAAGGGTCGGCCCGTTTCCTCGTCATTCAGCACAACAACAGCGGACGCCCTCGGAAGGCCGCGCTTTAGATTCTCAGGAAAGCTGGCGATCCACTTGATCCCCGAGATCTGCGACGCACCGTTGATGTGGGCCGGCAGTGCAAGGATCCGCGCGCCGTGACGATTTGGGAAGTGCAGCCCGTCTGTCGCCGGGTTCAGCGTTGATCCCTCACCATGGCGGAGGTAGGCCTCGTGTACGGCGGCTATAACGGCTGGAAGATCACCCCAGAGCGTCCTCCCGACGGTGCTGGCATCGAGGACGGCAAAGGCATCCGGACACGACGCACCCATCCCCCCCCTCATGACTGTCGCTCCATCGGACCGACCAGATGTGGAACCGCTCTCTGATGCCTCGTGTCGCTGGGCGCCCTGCCGACGTGGAGAGCAGCCCACGCTGCGTCATAGACGGTGCCCAGGTACCTCTCGCCGAAGTCGGCTGACACCGCCACGACCGTGCTACCAACCGGGATCCGATTGCCGTAGTCCTCCACGGCCGCCAAGACAGTTCCTGTCGATGCTCCGGCGAGTAAACCGAAGCGATCAAGAAGCCGGTGGCATGACTGCACGGTACGAGACTCGGAAATCAGGAGAAGGTCGGCAACATTGAACGACGAGGCAATTTTTGGGCGCTGACTGGTTCCAAGCCCCGGTATCCAGCGCGGCCCCGGTGGCCCCCCGAATGTAACCGAACCCTCAGTGTCCACGCCGATGATTTTCGTGTTGGGGCTTCGCTCTGCAAAATAGCGGGCGCAGCCCACGAGGGTTCCGGTAGTACCGGCCCCAATAAAGAGGAAGTCAAGATGGGGAAAGGCGGAGTGGATTTCCTTAGCCGTAAAGCGATAGTGTGACAAAGGGTTCGAGGGATTCGCATACTGGTTGGGCCAGAAGTAAGAGCGGTCGGACGAAAGACGATCGGCTATGTACCGGAGCCGGCTTCCCAGGTACCCGCCCTGCTCGTCCCGCTCTCTGATAACAATCACCTCTGAGCCGTAAGCTTTCATCAGCTCCTCAGATACGGCAGGGACGTTGGCGTCTGTCACACACGTGAACTCATAACCCTTCTTTCTGCACACCAGGCTTAGGGCGATTCCGAGACTTCCCGAAGAGGACTCAATTATGCGGTGGCTGTGTGGAGATATGACTCCCCGGTCTTCGAAATCCTCGATCATTGCGCGCGCAGGTTTCAGCTTGATCGATCCCGCGAGGTTCAGGCCTTCGATCTTCAGACACACATCGAGGCTTCGCTGGAAATCCTTCAGTCGCAGAAACACGTCGCCTAGGGTGAGATCCAGGACTGATTCGACGATCACTCCGTCCTCACCGCCTCTTCAGGGGTCGCAGCGGTCAGCGCTATCCATCCACACATCGTTTATCTCCTCGTGGTATATGTGAGTGCAGGTTGAGTGCAGGTTGAGTGCAGGTTGAGTGCAGGTTGAGTGCAGGTTGAGTGCGGGTTGAGTGCGGGTTGAGTGCGGGTTGAGTGCGGGTTGTGTAATTGTGGGAGCTGCAGCTTTACCGACTAGGAGCAGGCGAGCCTGCGTCGTCGGTTGGAAAGGCGAGCGGCAGTAAACGGGGTCTACGGCAACATCGTTCTCGCTGGAGCCACATGGAGGTGAGGAACTTCGGGCTTCGACGGTGCACGTCGCACTCGTGTCCGTTGGCTCGCGACAGCACACACAAGGACGAGGGCGCCGGCGATCACTGTCGCTCCTCCGAGGCGTTCGCCCAGGAGAAGGACCGACCAGACAAAGGTAAGGACGGGCTGCGCAAGTTGGACCTGGCTCACCCTGGCCACGCCGCCGAGGGCAAGCCCTCGGTACCAGGCAAAAAAGGCGAGGAACATGCTGATCAGCGAGACGTAGAGAAAGCCCACCCAAGCCGATCCACCGGCAGTGAGACCGGTACGCGCGATGGTGACTGCCACGACCGGAACCACTAGCGGCGCAGCGAGCAGAAGTGCCCAACAGATCACTCGCCAGCCACCGATCTCACGAGCGGCGATCGCTCCTTGGGAATAACCAAGTGCAGCAGAAACGACCGCCATCAAGGCGAGGATGTCCGCCGCTTGCGGCCGCCCGGCTCCTTGGCTAGCTGCGAAGCCCAGCACCGAAGCGAGACCAGCGATGCAGACTAGCCAGAACATGCGGGACGGTCGTTCTCCGCCTAGAACGACCGCAAACACAGCTGTTGCCGCTGGCAGAAGGCCGGTAATGACAGCGCCGTGGGCAGCGGTCAGGTTCTGCAAAGCCAAGGCGGTGAAGAGTGGGAATCCGATGACTACACCGGCTGCGACCAAGACCAGCCGGGGCCAGAGCCCACGCCGCGGTATCCGCGAGCTACTGGCCAGCAGCATGGCGGCGGCGAGAACGCTTGGGATGACCGCCCTACCGAGGCCGACAACGGTGGCATCCAGATCGGCGACTGCCGCCTTGGTCGCCGGAAGGGTGAGGCTGAAGCCGAGAACTCCTAGTACCCCGAGAAGGAGTCCACTTGTTTCTGGGCTGAGCCGAGTAGCGTTACTCGTCGTCCACATGGGTAACGATAACAGGCAGCTGCTTGGTTGTAAAGACACTGTCCCGACAGCCATCCCGTGCCCCTACGTGATCGGGTCCCCTGTGTCTGCCCGGACCACTAGGCGCGACGCCGGTGCCACCGACGCAGGCGTCGTACGGCCCTGCCGGTTCTCCAGAACGCCGGGGCTGCGGACCAGCCTCTAACAGAAGGACGACGACCACCGCCAGAGCTTCCTCGACGGGAAGTTCACCACCGTCACCCGCATCAATGAGGCCGACCGCGAGCGGTGGCTTGCTGCTGCCGCAAGAGTGATGTTCGACTGCGGCGGCACGGCCGGCGGGGGGCTGGCACCTGTGCGACTTCGCCGCTGTCGTCAACCCTTCCCGGGGCGCGGGCAGGGTCCTGTTGGATCGGGCCTGCGCGAGGCCAATGCCCGCGGTCAGCTTCTGTGCGTTGAGACCTCCGCGCCTGAGGTGGTGACCTACTACAAGAGGTCCGGCTTCGAGGAGGAGATGTCCGAGGACATGGGTGGGCCACGACCCGGATCACCGTGACCCTCATGGTCCGGCGTCCGCGCTGCCACCCATCGGGCGCCTAGCTGGTCGAGGTCTCGACCGGCTCGCCGGAAGGCTTCGTCCAGCGCCC
>JAUJMG010000647.1 GCA_030446955.1 Thermomicrobiales bacterium | reverse complement strand
CGCCATGGCATCCCGGTCAACGCTGGCCGGGTCGCGACAACACCTGAACAGGCCGAAGAAGCGGCTCGCGCCTTCGGTGGCCTGGTCGCGATCAAGGCCCAGGTCCACACGGGAGGCCGTGGCAAGGCCGGCGGCATCGCGCTCGCCCGGACCCCCGAGGAGGCCCGCGAGGCGGCGGCGCGAATCCTGGGCATGGACATCCGAGGGCACACGGTGGGCAAAGTCTTCGTGGTCCCAGGCGCCGACATTGCCAAGGAGTTCTACCTCGGCGTGGTCCTGGACCGCCCCCAGCGGCGGACACTGGTCATGGCCAGCGCCGAGGGGGGCGTCGACATTGAGGAGGTCGCGCGGGAGCGGCCGGAGAAGATCGTCCGCGCGCTGGCCGACCCCTTGCTTGGCTTCCGCGCCTACCAGGCCCGCCAGATGGCGTTCGCGCTCGGGATCGCGCCGGACAAGGTGGCTGGCTTTGCCGCGATTGCCCAACGCCTCTACGAGACCTACATCGCTGAAGACGCGACGCTGGCCGAGATCAACCCGCTGATCCTGACGGGTTCCGGTGAGTGGCTCGCGCTCGACGCCAAGATGAGCTTCGACGATAACGCCCTCTTCCGGCACGCAGATCTGGAAGCGCTGCGGGATCCCGCTGAGGAGAACGCCACCGAGGTCGAGGCCCGTCGCAGCGGCATCTCGTTCGTCAAGCTGGACGGCACCATCGGCTGCATCGTCAACGGGGCCGGTCTTGCCATGGCGACGATGGACGCCGTCAAGCTGCATGGTGGCGAACCGGCCAACTTCCTGGACGTTGGCGGAGGCGCGAGCGCCGAGCAGGTGGCTAAGGCATTCGGGCTGGTCACGGCCGACCCCAATGTCCGCGCCATCCTCATCAACATCTTCGGCGGTATCACGCGCGGCGACGTGGTCGCGAGCGGCATTCGCGAGGCGCTCAGCCGCGTGGAAGTGAAGGTCCCCATCGTCGTCCGCCTCGCCGGCACCAACGCCGAGGAAGGCCGGGCCTCCCTTGCGGAGGCAGGGCTGACCGCCGTTGACACCATGGACGAAGCCGCGGCACAAGTCGTCGCCGCGGCCGCCTAACGAGTCGAGGAGTCGAGCGCGTGAGTATCCTGGTCGATCGCGAGACCCGCCTGCTGGTCCAGGGCATCACCGGACGCGAGGGATCCTTTCACACGACCCAGATGGTCGAGTACGGCACGAACGTGGTCGCCGGGGTAACGCCTGGCGGGCGTGGCAAGACCGTTGCCGGGGTGCCGGTCTTTGATACGGTGGCGGATGCGGTGGCTGAGACGGGGGCCAACGCTTCCATTATCTACGTGCCCGCTCGATTCGCCCCGGACGCGGTGTACGAGGCCGTGGACGCCGGGATCCCCTTCGTCGTCTGCATCACTGAGGGTATCCCTGTCTCGGACATGGTCCCCGTGGCCACCTACGTCAAGGCGAAAGGCGCCCGCCTGCTGGGTCCGAACTGCCCAGGCCTCATCACCCCTAGCGAAGCCAAGGTCGGGATCATGCCGGGCTCTATCCACGCGCCCGGTCCGGTAGGGCTCGTGTCCCGCTCCGGCACGCTCACCTACGAGGTGGTGGACGCCCTCACCCGCGCTGGACTGGGGCAAAGCACCGCCGTTGGGATCGGCGGCGACCCGGTGATCGGAACGTCGTTCGTCGATGCGCTGCGCCTCTTCCAGGACGACCCGGAGACGGAGGCAATCGTCGTCATCGGTGAGATCGGCGGCAGCGACGAGGAAGATGCAGCCCGGTTCATCGCGGAACACGTGACCAAGCCGGTTGCCGGGTTCATCGCCGGGCGGACCGCACCGCCGGGTAAGCGGATGGGTCACGCGGGCGCCATCATCTCTGGCGGCACCGGCACTGCCGCCGAGAAAATCGCCGCGCTGGAAGGGGCAGGCGTTCGCGTCGCCGAGAGCCCCTCGCAGGTTCCGGGGTTACTTCGGGAAGCGATGGTGAGCTAACGCTATGTGGGCTTCTCCAAGCCCCACCGGCGATTGCTCAAAATGGTGTTCCTCGAAAATGGACTTCCAGGTTCGCGGGCCAGTGAAACCAGTCACTGGCCCGCGAACGTTTGCCCGGATAATGGGATCACAGATTGCGGATCGAACCTACAGGAAGAGTTTGACGAATCCCCAGCCGAGACCGCCAACGACGAGGACGAAACCGACCGGGAGTGCGACACCCATAACCGATTCGCGCTCGAACCCCAGCCCGTAGACCCCAGTCAGTTCCTTCACCCGGTTGATCAACCCGCTCACCATCCGTGGACTCCCATGCATCC
>JAUJMG010000156.1 GCA_030446955.1 Thermomicrobiales bacterium | reverse complement strand
GCCAGGAGGAGGGTCCGGACGGCGAGCCGCGCTTCGCTATGCTGGAGACGATCCGCGAGTTCGCGCTGGAGCAGCTGGCGGCGAGCGGCGAGGAGCGAGCAACTCGGGCATCCCATGCGGTCCACTACTTGTCCCTGGCGGAGGAAGCAGAGCGGCACATCCCCGGTCCAGAGCAGGTGGCGTGGCTGGATCGACTTGGGGCCGAGCGCGACAACCTTCGCGCGGTGTTCGCATGGTTCCTCCCGGACGGTGACCCCGAAGCGGCGCTCCGCCTTGCCGGGGCTTTGTGGCGGTTCTGGTACCTGCGCGGGTACCTGACGGAGGGGCGGGACTGGCTTGAGCAAGCGCTCGCCGGTACGGAGCCCGCGGGGTCTGCCCGTGCGAAGGCGCTGGTCGGAGCCGCCCTGCTGGAGCACCACCACGGCAATGACCTGCGCGCCGTCCACCTGGCCACGCAGGCCCTGCAGCTCTGCCGCGCTTTGGAGGCTGCGACGGGCATCGCGGTGGCGCTTTACCTGTTGGCGCTACTGGAGGAGGCGGCCGGCGACTACGACTTGGCGGCGTCGCACTTCGAGGAGGCGCTTGCCCTCTTCCAAGGAGCCGGTGATGCCACCTGGACTGGCCTCACGCTCGTCCACCTCGGGATCGTTGCCTGGGGCCAGAGCGATCACGCCCGTGCTGAGGCGCGATGCAGGGAAGCACTCGTGTTACAGGGAGAACACAACGACATCTTCGGCGCCGCCTTCGCACTCACCTATCTCGGGCACGTCGCGCTGGATCTGGGGGATCTGGACCGGGGCACGGAGCTCTACACGGAGAGCGGCCGTCTCTGGTCCGAGCAGAGGTTCCAGGATGGCATCGCCGCCGTGCTCTCAGGCGTGGCCACGTTGGCAGTCAGGCGCGGACACTACGCGCGAGGGGCGCGGCTGTTCGGGGCGGCCGAGACGTTGCGAGAGGAGGCAAGGCTTGCCCCACGGCTGCCCGAGCAGGCCCTCTACGACCAAGCCATCGTCTCGGCTCGTGTCGCCCTGGGCGAGGCGACGTTCGCGGCCGCGTACGCTGAGGGGCGAGCGATGCCCTGGGGGGAGGCGGTCTCCGACGCGTTCCAGCTGGATGCCGGGCCAGATGTAGTGATTGCGGCCTCCGCCGTCCCATCGCCCGGTTCCATCGCAACGCACGGCCTCACGCATCGCGAACGGGACGTGCTGCGCCTGATCGCCGAGGGGAGATCTAACCGCGAGATCGCCGAGGCCCTGTTCATCAGCCCGCGCACCGTCGGCACCCATGTCACCGCCATCCTCAGCAAGCTCGACGTGAGCTCTCGCACGGCCGCTGTTTCCGCCGCCCGCCGCCTCGGCCTGGCCTAGCTCCTCGTCTCCCCGGATTGGGTCCCCCGCCTACGTAGTTTTGCGCAGGCGACCGCCCTGCCACCCTCGCGCCAAATACGACTTTCTGACGATGCGGGATCTGAGGGCGGCCCGGATGATGGCTATGAGTCCCTGATAGAGATCGGGGGCAGGGCAAGCGCCTCGGGCGCGGAGCCGCGGGGCAGCACGAAGGAGGACGTTGCGATGGTGCGACGACTGGACCGGCGGAACCCTCAGCCCAAGACTGCCTGCAGGAGCGGGTCTCTGCTGCAACGCATTCGGCTCGGCGCGATTGCCATCGTCGCAGTCGCCGCCTTGACGCTCCCGACCGAGGTGGCCCTTGCCGACACCCAGCGGCTCCCCGACGCGGCCTGCAATGCCGGAACCCTCGGGACGGGCAAGCGGGGTCCAGTGCCGCACCTGCACGACTTCGACGGGGATGGCGAGTTCGGCTGCTACCACCGCAACCCGGTGCTCCCGAGCCAGCGGAGCGAGTAAGTGGTGATCCCTGGGGCCGACGGGACTGCCCCCGCGGCCATATTCCCCATCAACCCATTGTCGACCTGAATGTCGTGTGGAACAGGTTGACGATATAGGGTTTCCGTTGACGGCACACATCCGTCGGGTGCTCTTCTCGATTCGGCACACAGCCGGGCCTGTTGAACGTTTCCCGGCGATCGGCGTCGGCTCCGCACCACTCGCGATCGGCCACCTACCCTCTGCCGCCATGCACGCTAATCACAGCCCTGGAGACCTTGTCCGACGGAGAGCGAATCTCCAGGAGGTCTGCGCGATGGTAAATCCTGGGTGTCCCCGATCGGCGGGTGCTGGTGACCGGCGGGACGGAGAAGGGGTGAGCCACCCCTCCGAGTTCGACCCAGCCATATCGCCCCCCTGACTGATTCGCGGCGAACGGCGCGGCCGGAGCGGCTGCGTCCACGACGAACCGCATCTGACTCGCCGGCACGTCCGTCGAGTCAGCCCCGCAGGAGGAGGAACGAGGCATGGAACGCTGGCTTCATCTCTCCCTGGTCGTCGCGCTGCTCACGCTGGGCGGCGCAGTCGCCGGCTCGACCTCCGCCACCGCCGAGCAAGCCTCGACCACGGTCGGCGTCGTGGTCAACGAGGACGGCAATTCGCTTGCCCTGATCGACCCCGCCGCCGGTCGTGCCATCAGCTCGGACGACCTCGGGGGTGCCTTTGACGCGCCGCACCTGGCCGCCTTCGACCCGGCCGGTCGCCGGCTCTACGTCGGCACCAAGAGCGGCAGCCTCGTCGTCGTCGATGTGACCGACCCGGTCGCCCCGAAGCTCGTCGAGCGTGTCATGCCCGGCGAGCCCACGGAGATCCACTGGCTGGCCCTGGCCGACGGGCTCGTCTGGCTCGCCGACGAGGGGGAGAGCGCCGTCTACGCCTACGACCCGGCCGACTTGAGCGAGCCGGAGGTCGTCCTGGGCCGAGACGAGGGGTTCGACACCCCGCATGGACTGGCGCTCCGGCCCGGCACCCGGGAACTCTGGATCACCAACCGGCCCAAGGAGGCGCCTGGCTTCGTCCTTCGCGTCGACGCCCGGGAGCGTGCCGTGATCGGTGAGCCGCTCGAGACGACCGGCGCCGCCGGTGACCGGCCGAACAACGTGGGCTTCACACCCGACGGCCGCTGGGGCTACGCCGTCAACACGGGCGGCAAGGCGACCCAGGTGACGGTGATCGACGCGGAGACGTTCGCCGTTGAGACCCAGGTCGAGCAGCACCCGACCCAGGGGCTGGCCCCGCACGCGATCGCGTTCCACCCTGGGACCGGGTGCATGTTTGTCGCCAACAAGGACGGCGGCACCGTCTCGGCGATCGACGTGGCGACGAACGAGGTCGTCGGCTACGTGGCCGTCGGGGAGGAACCGCACGGGGTCGGGGTCGGTCCGGACGGGCGGGTCTACGCGACCGCCAAGGGGAGCAATCGGGTGGCGGTGATCGACCCGGAGCGGCTGGAGGTCGTGGCCGAGATTGAGGATCCGGCTCTGGCCGGCCCGCACCAGATCGTCTTCTTGGGCGATACCGCGACGATGGGAACCCCAACCGTCAGCACACCTTCGACATAACCAACGTCACGAAAGGACGGGACGCGGGGCCGACCGCTGGCGGCCCCGCGTCTGACTGATTCATGGCACCGTGGCGGCGTCACGGAGCGCCTCTCGCCCCGTGATACCCATGCGGGTGTTCCGGAGGGCGCCCGGGGATGCCCTGGAGCGGTGTGGCAATCCTCCCTGTCCCTGGACAAGCACCCTCACCAGCCCCGTCCCAAATCTATGCGGGTGGGCAACCAGAGTACCGACGTCTCTGCATGCAAAGACCACTCGCCGACATCTTTGGCGGTCGGAATCAGGGACATCCCTGACGTCCCTGCCGGTGCCCTTGACACCGCTGCAGCGGATCGTAGCCTTTTCCGGCGCAGCTCTCGCCGGCGCTTGGGCGAGGGTGATGGTCGGTCGTGGCAAAGGGGACGACGGATGAAGGTGGTGCGAGGCGGGGAGGTTTCGGGGGAGCTGGGAGCGACGTTCACCGGCGAGGTCCGGCTGGCGCGGCTGCTGGCGGCCCAGCAGCCTGCCGGGATGGCCCTCAGCCTAGTCCGCTTCACGGACGGGGCACGGACGCACTGGCACGTTCATCCAGGAGAGCAGGTGCTCTACATCCTGGAGGGCGAGGGCCGGGTCGGGACCGAGGGCGAGGAGATCCTGGTCGGCCCTGGCGATGTTGTTCACGCGATGCCTGGCGAGCGGCATTGGCACGGCGCGGCACCGGGCCAGTCAATGGCCCACCTCAGCGTCACCACCGTTGGGTCCCCAGAGTGGTTCGAGGCGCCGGAGTAGGCAGCACGCTAGGTACAGTCAGGTACAGTCGATGGGCCGCTGCCATGCAAGACCGAGTCGTACCCGGCGGCCAGCCGATGCCTCGGTCTTGTTGCAGTCGATCCTGGACTGTACTATGCGGTGCCCCACATGGTCGGGGTTGGGAGCGTGTGGCACGTAAGGAGCACCGAAGTGAGCCTCCAGAAAATCGGGGACCGCAACCTGAGTCGTCGAGCCGTGCTCAAATGGGGAGCTGCGGCAGCCGCCGCACCGGCTGCTGGGGCCGCCGCACTCAGGGCCGTGCCCACGGGCGGCTCGGCGCAGGTCCCAGGTGGGACGCCGCTTGCGGTGCAGACGCCGTTTCCGGAGTTGGAGGAGGCGACCATCGCCGACTTGCGGGCCGCGCTCGAAACCCGGCAGCTCTCGGTGCGTGAGCTGGCGGAGATGTACCTGGCCCGAATTGAGGCCATCGACCAGAGTGGACCTGGTCTTAACTCCATCATTGAGGTCAATCCCGAAGCGCTCGCGATCGCTGACGCCCTTGATGCGGAACTCGGGACCAGCGGGGCTCGAGGCCCGCTGCACGGCATCCCCGTCGTCATCAAGGACAACATCGACACTGCCGACCAGATGCTGACCACTGCGGGCTCCCTCGCCCTCGTCGGCTCGAGACCCCGCCAGGACGCCTTTGTTGCCCAGCGGCTTCGGGAGGCGGGTGCGGTCATCCTTGGCAAGACCAATCTGAGCGAGTGGGCCAACTTCCGCTCGATCCACTCCGCCAGCGGCTGGAGCGGGCGTGGCGGCCAGTGCCGCAACCCATACGCCCTCGACCGCTCCCCCTGTGGGTCCAGCTCCGGCTCTGCCGCCGCCGTGGCCGCGAGCCTCGCCGCCGCCTCCGTTGGAACCGAGACAGACGGCTCGATCGTCTGCCCGTCGTCGGCCTGTTCGGTGGTGGGGATCAAGCCGACGGTCGGGCTGACGAGCCGGGCGGGGGTCATCCCGATCGCCCACAGCCAGGACACCATCGGGCCACACGGTCGAACGGTGGCGGATGCCGCTGCCCTGCTGGGGGTGATGGCCGGGTCAGACCCGCGCGATCCCATGACGGCGGAGGCGGCGAACAGGGCCGAGGCTGACTACACTCGGTTCCTCGATCCGAACGGTCTCCGTGGGGCGCGGATCGGGGTGGCCCGGGCGAGCTACTTCGGCTACAGCGAAGAGGCGGACATCATCGTCAACGGGGCGATCGAGGCGCTGCGCCAGCTTGGGGCGGAGATCATCGACCCGGCCGATATCCCGACAGCGACGGCGATGACGGAGGAGCCGGGCGAGTTCGAGGTGCTGCTCTACGAGTTCAAGGCTGATCTGAACGCCTATCTTGCTGAACGCGCCGATCCGGCTATGCGCACGCTGGAGGATCTGATCCGGTTCAACGAGGAGCACGCGGCGGAGGAAATGCCTTACTTCCTGCAGGAGATCTTCCTGATGGCGCAGGAGAAAGGCCCGCTGACGGACCAGGTCTACCTCGACGCCCTGGCCAAGAACCACCGCCTTTCCCGCCAGGAGGGGATCGACGCGGTCATGGATCAGCACCGACTCGACGCCCTCGTCGCCCCGACCGGCAGCCCGCCCTGGTCGATCGATGTGGTCAACGGGGATCTGTTCCTCGGCGCCAGCTCCGGTCCGGCGGCACTTGCGGGGTATCCACTCATCACGGTTCCGGCGGGTTACGCCTTCGGGCTGCCGGTCGGGATCACCTTCATGGGCCGAGCCTTCAGTGAGCCGACGCTGATCAAGCTGGCCTACGCCTTCGAGCAGGGAACCCGGGTGCGTCAGCCGCCCCGGTACTTGATGTCCACCTCCGTGCCGCCAGCGGTGCTTGGTGGCGTTCGCGGCGCGGGCCTCCCTGCTGCCGGGACTCCGATCGCGGAGGCAACACCGGGCGGAGCGACACCGGTGGTCGAGGGCACGCCGTCGACCGACCCTGGCACGTAGGAACCGGGTCGCGCAGCGCGAACGGATAGAGATGGGCAATGATCTCCTCACCCGGAGATCATTGCCCGTCGGCTGTGGACGTCGCCCTGCCGGCGAGCGTCGTCTTGACGACGGCCGACGGGATCATGGCCCTGATTCGCGACCTGAACGAGCGCCGTGGTCTCACCGTGGTGATCGTCACCCACGATCCCGGCATGAGCCAGCGCACCTACCGGATCGTGCGGATGCGCGACGACCTCATCGTCGGCCAGGTAACGCTCAGCACCCGCGCTGAGGTTCGGGAACCCGCCCTGGCCTAGACCCTTCTCGCACACGTCTCGCACACCTTGCTCAGAGGCGCGCTCGTCCGCGCCTCCATCCAACGCTGCCCGCGGTCCTAACCGCTACGCTCGGGAAAGATACGGCTCGCAATGGACGACAGCTTCGGGATCCCGATGGCCGGGATCATGCACACTCTGCTGGTGCTGCTCGCCCTCTGCCTCCTCGCGGTGGCGTGGGTAGCGTGGCGGCGCCCCGTCATCTTCAAACTAGGGGTGCGCAACATCCCCGGCGCCCGGTCCAATCGACGCTCGTCGTCGTCGGCCTGAAGCTCTCGACGCTCATCATCTCGGCGGCGCTCGGCACCGGCGACACGATCGACCACTCGGTCACTAGTGACGGCTACTACAACCTTGGCTCCGGCGACGAACTAGTCGTCGCCAGCCAGGACGCCAAGGCGACCGCCGACCTCACCGCCGAGGGCACCTTCGACGCCGCGGCCCTCACGGATGTGGAATCCGCCCTCGCGGGCGACACGAACGTCGACGGCCTCCTTCCCCTCCTCGACGCGCGGGCGTCGATCGTCAATGCCGCGAAGCAACTGGCCGAGCCCGGCATCATCCTGAGTGGGATGACTCCGCGCGCCTCAAGGCACTCGGCGGCCTGACGGGATCGTCCTCAGCGCGAGCCTCCCCGGGGATCTGAACGCCGAGATCAGTGACCCCGTCAGCCTCTACGTCAACGACGCTCCGGTCACCTGCACCGTCGCGAGCATCGCCCAAGACTCGTACCTTGGCGGCACGCGCCGTAGCCGCAGCTGCGACCTTGAGACTCCGGGCGTTGCCATGCTGCTCGCCGCACTCCAAGAACTGACTGGCCAGCAGGGTCGGCTCTCGGCCATCGCGGTCTCCAATGCCGGTGACGTGCGCGACGGCCTGGACAACACCGATGCCGTCGTGACCAAGCTCCGCGTCGCGCTGAACGGCTCAGGGTGGGGCGAATCAGGTTAGCAGTCGTCTCAGTGGGCTTTGGACGGGTCCTCTGCGTTGTGCAGGCTGGCGAAGCGTGGCGTGCCTGGGTTGACGCTCGTGAAGGACGTCCCCACCAAGAGATCACCACGCCTGACCTGGCGTGCCGGCACGCCGTCTCTCCAGTCCGTAGATTCGCTCCCTGATTCCCAAAGTCGACCCCGGCCCGGATGCCGCCCCTCCGCCGCAGTGGTTGGTACCCTTGTTTGGCGGAGGGGCGGCGCGGGCAGTCAGAACGGTTCGAGGGGCCAGATCGGGCGGCGGATGTTCCGGAAGGGTAGGCGGGAGAGGTCGGCGCCGGTGATGCCCGGTCCCTCGACCAGGATCACCTCGCGGGCGATCGGCTCGAAGGCGGCGCGGAAGTGGCCCTTGCCCTTGAGCCCGATGACCCGGCGGCGGGACGGCTCGATGTCGTGGGCGCGGAAGACGTTGAGATCGATCGGAGTCTCGGCGCGGGAGGTGACCAGGACGTCCACAACCGGCCCCCTCATCTCCGGGTCGTCCGGGCGCCGGCAGCCCAGCACAATGCTCGGACCCAAATCGACCGGCAGCCCCGCCATCATCGGGCCGTTGTTGACGTAACGGCCGTCTGAACTGCGCCGGATCTCCGCCAGCACGTCGAGGGGAGGGCCGTGGAGCCGGTCGGTCTTGCCGCCGAGGGAGAGGCGGACCGGCTTGCCGTCCCCGGCGGAGAGTGCAGCCGCGACGGCATCGGGATCTTTGACAAGGGCGACCGCAGCGCCGTTGACCCCCTCCGCAAGGAAGAAACGCACCAGCTCCGCGCTGTCGCCGGGACCACCCGTCCAGGGGTTGTCGCCGATGTCGATGATGAGGAGCGGGCCGCCGGCGGGGGATTCCGGCAGGTCGCGGAGCGCCGTAGCCGCATCGGCGAAGGAGGAGACGCCCCCCAGGAACTCCGTCCGGCGCTCCCACGCTTCGGCGGCGAGGCCGTCGGCCAAGCGCGCGGCCAGATCCGGGTCGGCGTCGGTGGTAACAAGCACCCCGAATCCGGCGTCGTGGACATCCGCCGGCGGAAACCCTCCGGCGACGGTGACGTTGATGACGCGGGGATCTGCCTCCAGGCG
>JAUJMG010000646.1 GCA_030446955.1 Thermomicrobiales bacterium | reverse complement strand
GGCGCGGCCGACGGCACTGACAAGCAGCGCGAGGAGCCCCAGCAGGGCGACGGCGCGAGCGATGCGGGCGGCGGCTCGGTTAGAGGCGGGACGGGTGGTTCCGGGCATCAAACATTGCTCCTTGGGACAGAGCCGACAGCCGCGACAACCTCGGGACGGACGACAGGCCGTGGCCGCCTCCGGTTGGTGTCGTGATACTGCCCATCCTAGGCGAGCGGCTCACCGCGCGTCATGGGCGCTTTTCCACCCTTCGGCTAGGGGAATCCCCCCAAAGCGAACGCCGTTCGCGGCCTTTTTCGGTTGACATACTTACCCGCGATTCTCTACTATCCTAGGGAGCATCAACATAGGTGTGTCAGCGATGCGCCAGCAACGCTGGGTGTGAGTAGACACCGGTGTTTGTGCTGTGTGACCGGACGGGTTGGGCAGGGCGGCCGGTAGGGGCGAATCGCGGAACGGGATGGGGAAGGGAACCAACCTCATGCGAGCGAACCGGCCACCCCAGCCGCCGAAGCGGAGCAAGGGGTCGCCGGCGCTTGCGCCTAAAAACGGACAGGTTTCGGCACCCGGGTTTTGTGCCCTGGCAGCCCGCGTCCTCGGCTGTCGCCGCTGCTCGGTCATGCTCGCCGACGAGCAGGGTGAGCTGGTCGTCGTGGAGTCGGTCGGGCTGCCCCCAGAGTTGGTCGGGGTGGCTCGGGTCGCCGTCGGCAGCGGGGTGGCCGGCCGGGTGGCGCTCTCCAACGTGCCGGTGCTTGTCAACCGGCAGGACGATCGGGCCGGGTTGCCGCGCCCCGTCGGCGTCTACGAGGCCGACGCCTTCATCTCCTATCCGATCCCCCTGCCGGATGGCACGACCGGCGTCTTGAACGCGACCGACCGCGTGGACGGGCGGCCGTTCGACGCCAGCGATCTGGACCTCCTTGGGGAGTTATCGGCGTTCTACGCGTCGACCTTTGACGCGCACACCCATCGCGAGGAGCTCCGCCTGCGGAATGAGCTCCGGCGGTTACGCTCACGAGCGGTCCGCGTTCAAGAGGAGGAGCGACAGCGCCTCGCTCGCGAGTTGCACGACGACGCGGGTCACGCGCTCACCGCGGCCATCCTCCGCCTGGACATGACGGCGCAGCGCATGATCGGCTCGGGCGAGGTGACAGACACGCTTGCCAGCGTGCGAAGTGTCCTGACCGAGTGCGCCGACCACCTCCATGATCTCGCCTTCCAACTACGACCCCGCCTGCTGACCGACCTCGGTCTGGCGCCGGCGATGCGCAGCCTAGGGCGCCGCATCCGCGACGCCAGCGGTATCGATGCCGTCGTCACGATCCACGGGGACGTGCGGCGGCTCACGGACGAGACTGAGCTGTCGGCCTTCCGCATCGCTCAGGAAGCGACAACCAACGCGCTCAAGCATGCCCGCGCGTCGCGCATCTCGATCGACCTCCATTTCCTCGATGAATGGATCATCCTCGAAATTGCGGACGATGGCGTGGGGCTGAGCCCGACAGTGCGGGACGCAACAGGCGCCGGCCGGGACCACCACGGGCTGCAGGGGATGCGGGAGCGAGCGGAGATGGTCGGCGGGGTGCTGGAGGTGGGCACGGCGGAGGGGGGCGGCACGCACATCCGCGCCCGCTTGCCAGCGCGAGGAGCCGCATGACCACTGCAGAGGATACGCCGCCGAGCGAGCCGGTCGATTCCGTCATCCGGGTCATGCTTGTTGATGACCACCCGATCGTGCGGGGCGGCCTGCGCCAGGCATTGGAGGAGGACGAGCGGCTGCTCGTCATCGCTGAGGTCGGCACGGGGCGGGAGGCGATCCGGGCCGCCGGGCAACTGGCGCCGGACGTGGCCGTGATGGACATCAACCTGCCGGATATCACCGGGCTGGAGGCGACCAAGGCGATCAAGGAGGAACAGCCGGGGATCCGGATCCTGGTTGTCTCCACCCACGACGACGAAGAGTGGGTGCTGGGAGCGCTGGAGGCCGGCGCCGATGGCTACCTCCTCAAGCAGTCTGCCCCGCGGGAGCTGCGGGAGGGGGTGCTCGCGGTTGCGGCCGGGGAGCGGGTGCTGCACCCGACGGTGATGCGCGCGGTGATCGCCCGGGCGACCCGCCCGCCCGCCCCGCCGCCGGCAGAGGAGCTGAGCGGACGGGAGCGGGAGATCCTGCAGCTGCTGGCCACCGGCGCGACCAGCAAGGAGATTGCCATCTCCCTGAAGCTAAGCCCCAAGACGGTGGAGAACCACCGCGCCCGGATCCTGGACAAGCTGGACGCCCCCAACAGCGCCGCCGCCGTCCGCACCGCCCT
>JAUJMG010000155.1 GCA_030446955.1 Thermomicrobiales bacterium | reverse complement strand
ACGGCGGCGGCTTGACCGAGTTGGGGCGGCACTGCCCGAACCCCAGCCGCCGGCTTTGCCTGCGAACCTGGCAGCCCTCACTTCGGAGGAGGTGGCCGAGGTGGAGGCGCTAGCGGCCAAATGCTTGCAGGATCTGGACGGAAGGCGGTTCGGCGACCGGTGGGACCTGGATGCGCTGTCGGACGCGGAGTTGGAGCGGCTGGAGGTCCTGCAACGGAAGGTGCACGCGGTGCCCGCGCGGTCGTAGGGACAGCGGCCCCGTCGCATGTGCCCTTCCGTGCGCTCGCCGTCCACAGTTGGTGATCGCGGTGCATGGGCGTACCGCCGCCGCCAATCCACCCCGCCCGTGATCGGGGACGGGTTCACGATCGACCGGAGAGCAGCTGTCTCGTTGCCAACCTGAACCTGCGAGCGGCCCCCCGTTGCTGACGGCGTTCCGCGAAACGCGGCGGCTGGTGGGCACGGTCTTGGTGGCGGGAGGCCAAGCGCAAACATCAGACAGGTGTCGATGCGGAGCTGCCAGTCGATGATTGCTACGGTGGCGTTGCGATCGTGCAGGGCGTGGGCGAGCTTACGCAGGCTTTTCCCAGTATCCCTCTTCGACGTGCGCAGGCTGAACGGATCTGGAGCGGCGCGTCAACTCTCTCCCAGCTGTCGGCGGAGGGTATCTGACCTGGCGCTTAGGCAAGGGAGATGGCCAACTTGTGGCCGTCGCTCGGTGGTCGGCACTCAGCAGACTGCGCCATGGGAGAGCAGTTCAAGCGTGGGCAGCCGTTGACACCACCGGTCCCGAGCGATGCCCAAGCTGATAGGAGGCCCCGTCGGCGGCGTTGCGGACGAGCTCGACGAAGCGGTCGACCTCGTTGTCGGAAAGTCGGCTTGCCAGCGCCGCGACGTTGATAGCGCCTTTGACCCGGCCGTGATGGTCAAAGACCGGAGCGCTGACGCCAGATGCATCGTTGTCGAGGTCGCGGATTCCTACGTGGTACCCCTGGTTCCGAATCGCGAGCACCTCCGCACGGAGCGCGTCCGGGTCGATGATCGTCCGCGCCGTGTAGCGCTTGAAGCCGCCACGGGCCAGAATCCGCTCGCGCTCCTCATCGGAGAGGTAGGCCAGGATGACCTTGGGCGATGTCCCGGCGTTCCAGGGCAGGCGTGCCCCGAGCTGGGCGAAGACTCGGATTGCCTTTGGGCTCTCGACTACGTCTACGCAGATCGGGCCGTCGTGGTCGGGGACGACGAGCCGGGCCGTCTCTTGGGTTTCCTCAACCAGTCGACGCAGGTACGGGTGCGCAACTCGACGGAGGTCCATCTGCTGCTGGACGACCATGCCAAGGTGGAAGAGACGAACCCCGAGGCGGTACCGCTTGGTCTCCGGATCGCGCACGAGGTAGCCGCTCGACTCCAGGGTGGAGGCTATGCGGAGCATCTGCGTCTTGTGAATACCGAGCGACTCACTTAGGTCTTTCAACCGCAGTTCAGGTGATTCGGGCGTGAAGCACTCCAACACCCGAACGACGCGGTCGACGCTCTCGAGGAAGTACGGTGACTGCACGACCGCCTCTGTCCCCCCAACTCGTGAGCCGACCTGTGGGCTGACGCCGAACGGCCGATTGCCGCGTTGACAGAAGGGCATACCGAACTCTATCATCGAAAATGATATCTCTAGCGCAACCGAGTTGCTATGATCGAAACTCTCCGCTGAGCTCGCTCCACGCTCCTCCGACTTTCCCCCCATGGAGAGCCCGATGCAACTGCTCTACATTTTCCCGCGGACAACCTCGGATATGGCGGAGCGCACAGCCGAGCACTCCCGACGTCGTGGTATTTTGCAGGCAGCTGCCGCTCCTAGCACGACGATTGACATTCGTGAACTCGAGGACTGCCCACCGGCAATCGAGTCGATCCGGGACAGCTACGCCGTAGCGCCGGCGATCATCGCGACGGCTCAAGAGTTCGAGGATCGGTACGACGCGATGATCGTCGGCTGCTTCGGTGATCCCGCCGTCGACGGGGCCATCGAAGGTACAAGCATTCCCATTGTCGGCTGTGCCTTGCCATCTATGGCGGCTGCGCTGCTACTTGGCCATCAGTTCGCGGTGCTCTCGCCGACGGCCAGTTCGGCGGCGAGTCTGCGTACGATGGTCATGGCGGCCGGGTTGCTGGACCGCTATGCCGGCGCAGTCCCGGTTGGCATCGGAGTCCGGGAGTTCGCGACAGACTCGGCACGGACGCTCGCGGCGGTCACGGAGGCTGGCCAGCGCGCGATAGATCGTGGTGCGGACGTCCTCATCCTCGGCTGCCTGAGCCTCGCCTTCACGGATGCTGGGGACCGCGTGCAAGAGCACCTCGGGATCCCGGTGATCAACCCGCTGCGCGTCGCGATCGGCACGTGCGAGATGCTCGTCGGCGCCGGACTCCGTCCCAGCCGCCGATTTGCCGGCATCAGCGCTGTGGAGCCGATCTCAGTAGGCGCTCTCTAGGCAGGGATGGTGGACAACACCGATCAGGCCCTCGTCGAGTCGATCAAGAATCGTGAAGCCGACTGGGTCGACCTCCTCCGGGACCTCGTCAACTGCGACTCGGGGACCTTTAACAAGGACGAGGCCGACCGCGCCGGAGGCCTGCTCGCGCGCGAAATGACCGGGCTCGGGTTCGCTGTCGAGACGTATCCGCAGGAGCGGTTCGGGAGCCACGTCGTCGCGCGCAAGCCGGGTGGGGGCGGCAAGCGCCTCCTGTTCCTCGGGCACTTCGACACGGTCTTCCCGCTCGGCACCGTCGCGGAGCGGCCATTCTCCATTGCCGGTGACCGGGCGACGGGGCCAGGCATCTACGACATGAAGGGCGGACTCGCGGTCCTCCTTGCCGCCCTCACCGCGCTGCGCGACGTGGAAGCGCCGGTGTGGCGCGACGTCACGATCACGACGGTGTTCAACAGCGACGAGGAACTCCTGTCTCCGACCTCGAGGGCGCTCATTGAGGCCGAGGCGCGCCGGGCGGACACGGTCTGCGTGCTTGAGCCCGCCCGCCCTGGCGGTGAGTACACCTTCGTCCGCAAGGGGGCAGGCATGTTTAAGCTCACCGTCTCGGGTCGGGCCGCCCACTCCGGCTCCCAGCACGAGCTTGGTCGGAGCGCAGTGGAGGAGCTTGCGCAGAAGATTGTGCGCCTACACCAGATCTCCGACCGCGAGGTCGGGACGACCGTAAACGTCGGGGTCATCCGCGGCGGTGAGCGACCCAACGTCGTCGCCGCGCATGCAGAGTGCGAGTTCGACCTGCGGGTGCTGACCCCGGACCAAGCGGAGCGGGCGCAGCACAGGTTCCGGGAAATCGCGGCCCTCCAATTCGTGCCCGACACTGAGACGGAGCTGACCGGGAGGATGCTTTTTCCGCCGCTCCAGCGTCAGCGACGCAACGAGCTGCTCTTCGGCTGGGTCCGGGAAGCCGGCATCAAGCTGGGGCTGGATCTCGACGAGGTCGTCACCGGCGGCGGATCGGACGGCAACACTGCCGGCCAGCTTGCGCCGACCATCGACGGGATGGGGGTGAGGGGCGACGGCGCCCACACCGACCACGAGTTCATGGTCCTGTCGTCGCTGGTCGAGCGGGCGCAGGTTCTTGCGCTGTTCCTCGCCGCCTGGCCTGCGCGTGCAGCACAGCTCAGCGGTTGAGGTCTCCTCAGCGGACTACGCGGGGGCGCCCGTCGCTACATGGGGAGTAGGGGCTCATCACAAGGGGAGAAGGGGGGCAGGGTGCCAGTTGAGGATATCCTTCGCGAGGTATCAGTCGACAATGCATGGTCGCACATCGAGCACATCACCGAGCAAATCCCGTCGCGCTTGGCCGGATCGGTCAGTTCGAGGCAGATGGCCGAGTACGCGAATGAGACCCTTGCGGCGTCTGGCCTCGATAGCCGTATGCACGAGTTTCCCGGCCTCGTCTCATTCCCCAGTGAGGCAAGGCTCCGCGTCCTCCACCCAGAAGAACGGGAGATCGTTGCCAACGCGCTGGGACATTCGGCATCGACTGAGGGGCTCGAAGGAGAGTTGGTCTACGTTGGTTCGGGCGCGGAGTCGGAGTACGAGGGAAAGGACGTCCGGGGCAAGATCACCCTCTCTGAGCTGTCGTACTCCCCTGCCCGGCACGAGAAGGCCTACATCGCCTGGAAGCGAGGCTCCATTGCCCAGGTGATGATGAACTGGGGCGACGAGACCAACGAGGCGGTCCCGTTCGGATCGATGAAGTCCGCCTGGGGCAACCCGACGCCGGAGACGATCGTCAGCGAGATGCCGGACCTGCCCTGCATCGGCATTGCGCGAACAGAGGGACTCCGGCTCAAGGATCTGTGTCAGGCTGGGCCAGTACAGGTCTGGGTCAGTGCCGAAGCCGAGAACGGATGGAACCCGCTGACGATGACGACGGCCGAGTTCGGGGCCTCCGAGCGTCAGTTCCTGCTCATCGGTGGGCATATGGATTCGTGGTTCGGTCCACAGGCCACCGACAACGCGGCCGGAGACGCCTGCATCTTCGAACTATCGAGGGTGTTCAAGAACCACGACCACGAGTTGCGACGGGGGCTCGTTGCCGGTCTCTGGATGGGTCACGAGACGGGGACGATGATTTCTTCGTCGCGCTTCGCGGACTTGAATTGGGATCGCCTGAGCCGCTCGTGTGTCGCGTACCTGCAGATTGACCAGCCGGCAATGACCGGGACATCCACCTGGCATCTCCACTCGACGGACGACATTCAGGCCTATGTCATGAAGGCCACCCAGGAGATGGCGGCGAACGTGCCGATCAAGTGGCATCGGCAGCAGAAGAACGGCGACTCCTCTTTCTTCGGGGTCGGGCTTGCCTCTCTAGCCGGTGAAATGTCCTTCACGGACGAGGAGATCCAGCGGACGGCCTTGGCTACCCTCGGCTGGTGGCACCACTCCATCCACAACACGATCGATAAGATCGACAAAGATCTCCTCGCGCATCACCTGCGCGTCTATGCCCGTTGGATGTGGGGATTGCTCACCGATCCGGTACTCCCCCACGAATACGTGCCGCTGGCCACGCGGTTCGTAGATCGCTTGACCGAGCTTGCCCAGTTCGATGTCCCAGGGATTGACATGCACGGACTCGTCGACCGTGCCCGCGAATTCCATGCGCTAGCGGTGAAGCTGGACGACCAGGCTGCTTCCTTGCGAGGCCGAGATGTGTCCAGCGACGACGATACCCAGATGGCTGAAGTCCTCAATCGTACGATGCTCCAAGTCTCGCGCGTTCTGGTCCCCGTCGCGTCGACGGTAGTTGGAGCGTACGGGCAGGATCGGTACGGGCACGCCTGGCAGACGCACATGATCCCTTCGCTCGTGCCATATCCGCCCCTAATGTCCTACGAAAGCGGATCGGAGGAGTTCCAGACGTGGTGGGTCGCCATGATTCGCGCCCGCAATCGCGTCGCTGACTCGCTCGCGTTGGCGACTAGGATCGTTGCCCATGGGCTCTCGCAGGTCACATAAGACGACTAGAACCCTCGGCTTCGGGTAGAACCTGGGTGGTAAGTTCGGCGCACAACGAGGAAGGAGTACGAAAGGTGGAGCACTCGACATCAGTGATGACTTCCAACCCGGTCACTCGTCGATCCCTGCTGCGCATGGCGGGCGGTGCGTTGCTCGCCGCTCCCATGAGCATGTTGACCGGTGGCGTGGTTGCTGGCAGTGCGGGCAACCCTGGTAGCGCGAAGGCGTTTGTGCGAACCCAAACGATCGAACCGGGAGGAACGCTTAACGTCGCCATTGGCACCGATATTACGAGCTTGGAACCGCAACTGACCACCGAAACCTCTTCCGGTGGCGTGCGAACCAATCTCTACGACCAGCTCGTTTGGCACTTCACTCCGGATGGATCGATCATTCCGTGGCTCGCGACGGAGTGGGAGGTTTCCAGCGACGGACTGACCTACACCTTCACGCTCACTGACAAACCGGTCAAATTCCATGATGGCACGGACTTCAACGCGGACGCGGTCAAAGCCACGTTCGACCGCCTGCTTCAACCGGAGCGATCCGGGGCAGCAAAACTGACCCTCGACATGATCCAGAGCGTGGAGGTTCTGGATCCGAGAACGGTCAAGTTCACGCTGTCAAAGGTTTTCGCTCCGTTCCTACGGCGCATCGCGGACAACCCAGGTGCGATCATGAGCCCGGCGTCAATCCAGCAGTATGGTGAGGATTACGGGCAGCACCCGGTTGGCACGGGGCCGTTCAGGTTTGTCGAATACGTCACCGGCGACCACGTGTCGTTCGAGCGGAACCCCGATTACTGGAACGGGACACCAAACTTTGATCGGATCGAATACCGAATCGTGCCAGAAGACGCTGCCCGCACGACGCTCCTGGAAACGGGTGAGGCGCAGGTGGTTGATCGGGTAACCCCGCAACTGGCTGATGCGCTCAAGGCCAATCCCGACGTTCGCATCCAGGAGACGGTGACGTCGCGCATCGTCTATTTCGTCCTCAACCAGAACCGCGACCTCATGAAGGACGTCCGGGTGCGACAGGCGGTGAATCACGCTGTCGATCGGGAGACGATTATCTCCTCGATCCTCCGAGGCTACGCCGTATTAGCGGACTCCCCAATCAGCAAGACAGTCGAATTCTACGCACCTCAGACGCCATACGCGTTCGATCCGGAGAGGGCGCGCACGCTGCTGCAGGAAGCCGGGATCGCCCAGGGCACCGAGGTCGTGATTTGGACGCCCCAAGGGCGCTATGTTGGCGACCGAGATTTCGCCACGGCCGTCCAGGACATGCTAAAGGACATCGGCCTCAACGCCTCGCTCCAAGCGTTCGGTGATTTCCCGGCGTACATTCAGCAGCTCGACAGCCTCGAGTTCGACATGGCGGTCTGGGGCTGGGCCAACTCGAACGATGCGGATAGCGCGCTCAACCAGACCTTCTCAAGTGACTTCGTCAAGGTGTTCCCCAATTGGGGCTCGTATAGCAACCCTCGGGTCGACGAGTTGCTTGATACCGCGGCCACGGAACTCGACAGCAACCGGAGGGCCGAGCTCTATACAGAGGCGCAGAAGATTCTCGTGGAAGATGCCGCGGGTCTCTTCTTGCACTGGCAGGTCAACCTGACCGGCGTTAGCCCAAAGGTGGAGGGCGTGTTCGTCCATATTTCCGAAACCCTTGTGGTTCGAGACGCAGGGTTCATCGCCTAGGCGGCTTATGGGAACCAGGCCCCGGTCTCTGTAGAGTGACCGGGGCCTCAAGCTTTTTGGCGGACCTCATGTCCTGCGGCTCGCTAGGCCGCAACAGGAGGATCTCATGGCCAGCTACGTCGTGCAGCGGCTGCTCATGCTCGTACCAGTTCTGATTGGCGTCTCCCTTGCGGTTTTCATGATGCTCCACTTGAGCCCGGGAGACCCCGCTCGGATGGTGGCAGGGATGGCGGCCACGCCGAAGCAGGTCGAGGATGTCCGTCTTATTCTCGGGTTGGACGAGCCGCTGTACAAGCAGTATCTGCGCTATATCGGGCGGTTGGTCCAAGGTGACGCGGGGAGATCGCTGAGCACGAACAAGCCGGTTATTTCGGAGCTCTGGCCGCGCTACGTTGCGACTCTGGAGCTCACTCTCGCGGCAATGGCCCTCGCGGTCAGCGTTGGTCTCACCCTCGGCATCATCTCCGCAATCCGTCAGTACAGCGTTATCGACAACGTCCTGAGCTTACTCGCGCTGATCGGGTTGTCGATACCGGCGTTCTGGCTGGGCCTGATGCTGATACTTGTCTTCAGCCTGAAACTAAGCTGGCTTCCGACAGCGGGACGAGGCGGCTTCAGCCACCTCATTCTCCCTGCTGTCACGCTTGGCACGTTTGCGATGGCGAGCGTCGCCCGTATGACCCGAGGCTCGATGCTTGACGTGCTTGGTCAAGAGTACATGCAGACGGCCCGCGCCAAGGGCCTCCATGCCCGAGTCGTCTTGCTACGCCACGGACTGCGCAACGCTCTGATCCCGGTTCTTACCGTCGTCGGACTCCAGACCGGACAGCTTCTCGGCGGGGCGGTCCTAACAGAAACGGTCTTCGCATGGTCGGGAATCGGTCGGTTCATGGTCCAGGCCATTCAGGCGCGGGACTTCCCGGTCGTCCAAGGCGGAGTCCTCCTTACGGCCGTCACCTTTGTCCTGGTCAATCTCCTGGTTGATTTGCTGTACAGCGTCGTTGATCCACGCATCAAGGTCTCCTAATGGGGGCACGAACGGCGGATATCACGGATTCCCAGGTCGCTGGAAGTGCACTGATTCTCGCTCGAAAGCCCCAACAGCGAGGACCGCTACGGCGCTTCGCGCGAAATCGGACCGCGGCTCTGGGGGCGGTCCTCATTCTGATGATGGGACTCGCGGCGATCCTGGCTCCGGCCATTACTCGGGATGACCCGGATGATCAAGACCTCATCGCGAGCTTGAAAGGGCCGAGCGCCGAGCACTGGTTCGGGACTGACAACCTGGGTCGGGATATCTTCAGCCGGGTAGTCTACGGCGGTCGCGTTACGTTGCCAGTGGCGTTCACCGGTGTCGTGATGGCATTGATCTTTGGCGTTC
>JAUJMG010000645.1 GCA_030446955.1 Thermomicrobiales bacterium | reverse complement strand
GTGGACTGGGAGACGACGGACACCGAAGAGGCCCGCGCCGGCGTTGCCGAGGCCGAGCGGATCATCAAAGAGGCGCGAGCCAATGGCTGCGCTGTCTCCAAGAAGGTCGACGGCGTCCATGTGCTGGATCGCGGTCCCTTCGACCCTGAAGCCGAGGAGTACCAGATCATCGCCCCGATCGCGGGCGGCTAACGATCTGAGGCCCGGCGGGCAGGACCGCATGAGGATGGTCCTGCCCGCCGCCCCCCACCGATAGACGATGGACCTCGCCACTCTCTGGCGCCGGCTCACTGATGCGCTTCGTCCTCCCCAATGGGGAGAGGATGGCGCGTGGGCTTCAGGACGCGATGCTGACGGGCAGATAACGGAGGGCGAACCCCCGCTGGAGTTGCCCTGGCGCCACCGCTGGGACCACCTGCCTAAGCGCAGTGCCGGTTTCGGTTTCACCCGACGCGACTACCGTGAAGCGCGTCGCCGGGCGGAAGAGGTCGCGCGGGGCACCCTTGGAGAAGCGCTCTGGTCCCGCCTGCGGCGGGATGGTTACCTGGACCTGCCGTCACGCCGCTACCCCGGCGTGACCTACCGCCTGCGGGTTGGCCAGCGGATCGAGGTTCGCTGCGCGCCCGATACCCGGTCGCCCTGGCGCTTTCCGTACCTGTGCATCAATCCAACGTACCCCCTGCCGGAGGCGGAGTTCTTCGCTCACCTCTATCTTTACGTCCGCGACCACGAGGACGAGGTGATTCGCGTCGCGGCCCCCCAACCCTGGGATCAACCCCTCGGTCGAACGTTCTAGGTCCGGGTATTGCCGAGTGGATCGCTTGGTCCCACGGGCGTTGGCAATTGCCGGTCATGGCTCGCCAGGATCGCCCTGAATCGCGCCAACCGCGGCGCGACCCGGCGGCCGAAGCCGAGCCGGGTCGCGTCCTTCGTCGGCGGGTGGCGCGTCAGGTCAGCGTCAGCGACCCGCCTACCCGTTGGTGACCTTCTTGACCAGGTCGTCGGCCTTGTCCTTGACGTCGGCCATGCCCTGCTTCAGCTTGCCAGACGCCTGATCGGTTTCGCCCTCGGACTGGGTCTGCTCGTTACCCGTCAACTCGCCGAACGCCGACTTGCCACGGCCCTTCACCTCATCGAGGTTCCCTTCGATGCGGTCCCGGCTCTGATCGGTCATCGTCGTGTCCTCCTTCGTGTGTGACGAAGCGGCGCCGTCATTGGCGCCAGCGTCTTTGTCGTTGCAACCCCGGTGCCAGGAATTCGTAGAGGGGCACGGGAGCGGCCTCTCGGCAGCGTAGGCACGTGGACTGGAGCGCGACAAGCAATCCCTCGCGGCCGTTCCTCCGTACCCATGAACAGGGGAGCCGTCGTAATAGGCATGCGACGTCACGCACAGGAGACCGGGGATGTCTTCTTGCACAGTGTTTCTGTGCAATGTATTGACAAATTCCGGAACCCCTCCTAGAATGCTGGTGGTTGAAGGGTTGACGCGGTGTCCCAAGGTTGGGGAGCACGGTGGCGAACCCGATAGGAACGCAGCGGCGAGCAAGGCCCTGCAGTGAGGAGATTCGCGATGAAGTTCGCCGCTCGTGACGGCTCCACCGCCCGCACCCTCGCCGTCACCGCCGTCCCGGGGTTGCGTCGCTCAGCAGCCACCTTTGGCCGTGCTGCCCAAGCACCAGCCGCCCCTCACGTGGGTTCGAGCGAGCGACGGGGTCGCTTCGTCAATGGCCAGGGCAACGGTCCCGATGGCACCGGTCAAGGGCAGATCGGCGGCCGGCCGCGACAGCAGCGCCCGAGCACTGTTTCCTTCACGAAGGGGCAGGAGATCTTCTCCCCCGGTAAGGGGAGCAACCTCGTCTACATCGTTCGCTCCGGCTGCGTCCGTCTCTACAAGACGTTGCCGGACGGCCGCTCGATCAACCTGGGTCTCCTTGGTCCCAACACGATCTTTGCCCAGGAAGATGCCTACGATGGCCTCGCGACCGGCACGACCGCCCAGGCACTCGTGGATTCCACGCTCTCCGTTGTCGAGACTGATGACCTTGCGAGCCTGATCGCTGACTCCCCGGAACTCGCCTCCGCCGTCGTCACCGGCATGACCCGCCGCCTGACCGAGTTGCAAACCCTGGTCGAGCACTTGTTGGTTCGTGATACGTCCGTCCGCCTGGTGGCCACCCTCCTCAGCCTCGCCACCCGGTTTGGCCGGCCAACCGCGGACGGGATGACGGCGATCGCCCTGCCGCTGACTCACCAGAGCCTCGCGAACATGATTGGCTCCAACCGCGTCACCGTCACCCGCAAGCTCTTGGAGCT
>JAUJMG010000015.1 GCA_030446955.1 Thermomicrobiales bacterium | reverse complement strand
TGGCCAGCGCCGCCTCACGTGCGTGGAATGCCCAGCAACTACGGGCATTTCTCGACAGCATCGCCGACAGCCGCTTCCACGCCGCGTTGTGGCTGGCGGCCCACACGGGCATGCGCCGAGGCGAGCTGCTCGGCCTGCGCTGGGGCGAGGTCGACCTGGAAGCCGGACGACTCTCCGTCGACCGATCGCTCGTCTCGGTCGGCTACCAGCTGCACGAGACCCGGGGCAAGACCCGTACCGCTCGCCGCTCAATCGACCTGGACGACCGTACCGTCGCCGTGCTGGCGGACTGGCGACGCCGGCGTCAGGCCGAAGACGAACGGTTCAATCCTGAAGACGCCGACGCCTACGTCTTCGCCCGACCCGACGGCTCCCCCACCCACCCCCAGGTGCTCTCCGACATGTTCAACAAGCTCGTTGCCAGATCCGGGTTACCTCGGATCCGCCTGCACGACCTGCGCCACACCCATGCCACCTTGCTGTTGAAAGCCGGCGTTCCCATCAAGGTGGTCAGTGAACGCCTCGGGCATTCGACGCCGGGTTTCACCATGGCGACCTACCAACACGTGCTGCCAGGCATGCAGGCGGAGGCCGCACGCGCCTTCGCTGGGCTGCTCGAGCCTCTCCCGGCTTCTACCCGGTAGAGGTGCCGGTAGAAGGTCGCGGCCGCGAAACGGCCCCTGGCCGGAGCGACGCCCTGACCAGGGCCTTTAGTGGCGGGGGCGGGATTTGAACCCGCGACCTTCGGGTTATGAGGCATTTCTGCCGTAGGCGCTCGTGGGCTCCAGGCCCCTTTAGGATCCCATAATACCTGGTCAGGCGCACTTTGTGAAGACCGGCCGTGCCTTTCCGTGGGCGCTGGGCGGCGCACGGCCCTTCGTGTCGTGGTGACAAAATGATGACAAGAGTGATGGCCATCTGGCGGCGCAGACCCGAGGCGGTGGTCCATAACCTGGAGCCGGCACCCGCCACGACCTAAGGGTGTGGCGGACGCAGCTGGTCAGGGCTCCGCCCGCCGCTTCGGCTGACGGAGCCCGACTCGGCCTTCGCCACCGTGCGCCTGCGCACGCAGTGACCAAGGGCTCCCGGCTCACGAGCAGCAGGACTCGCCATGGCCTTCAGTTTGACGGAGGCCGCCCAGGACCGCGCTGGGGAGCGCGCTTGCTCTCTCCTCCCCGAACGGGCTCCCCAACCCACACCCCCACACGGCAGTCAAGGCCACGGCCGCCCGGTGCGAACCAAATGTCGACGCATCTGTTACTCTAGACGTCGAGGACGACGTTGAGGAGTTTGTGATGACACAGTCGAATGTTCGCCACCTCCGTAGGGTGTCGGCCCCGCTCGCGGGGTATCTCCGAGTGGGCCATCGAGACGCAGCACTTATCACGAAACTGGTTGAGCAAGGTCTGCCGACCGGCGCAGGCGTGATCGTGGACCCTGCCGCTCGTGCTCGAACGGCTGAGCTCCGAAGCGCCGCGGTGGAGAACGGCGTCGAGGTCATCCTTGATCCCAAGAGCGTCGAGCTCTCGACTGTTGGTGGCATGGCCTCCTCGACCATTTCTAAGCTGCCGTGGGCACATGCATCCCCACACAGTGCACCCACCCTCCATGGCGCCGCGGCCGATGCCATGGCGGAGGCGATCGCTGTCTCGGCAGTAGGTCAAGGCGTCACTGGTGTCCTTGCTCCAACGCACTTCCTAGATGTCGATCGCCGCTGGCTGACCGTCGATAACGAACTCACCCGCCGCTTGCGATCCCACCTTGACAGCAAGGGCGCGGGCTCCACTGTCATCTACTACCCCTTGATAGCGTCATTGCGTCTCCTCCGAAATGAAACAGCTCTGCGACGCATCACCACACAGCTTGCTGCCCTAATCGTTGCCCGCCAAGTCGACGGCGTGTTTCTCCGCGTCCAGGGTTTCGGGACGACGAAGGCCGGACCTAGGAATCTCCGCAGTTACATCACCATAGCTAGGCGGCTGCACAGCCTCGGCGTCCCATTGGTCGGCGAGCGAACCGGGAGTGTGGGTGTTGCCCTCGCCGCCTTCGGCGCGATCGGCGGCATCGAGTCATCCATCACCTTCGGGGAGGTCTATGACGCCCGACGCCTCAATAAGGTACCCGATGGCAGAGGGTTCGTACCAGCGCCTCGCGTGTACATCGCGGATGCGATGGCCATGGTGCCGACGCAGGAGGCCTCCGCGATACTCGGTCGACGTGGGTTCGCAAGACTTGCGTGCCAGAAGCCGTGCTGCCGCCGCCACCGTGAAGCCATGGTCGTTGACGCCCGCCGGCACTTTGTGGTCACTCGAGCAAGCGAGCTGGCACGCCTATCAGCTACCCCGGACATGGATCGAGCCGAGCACTACCTTACGACCATGTTGATGCCGGCCCGAGATAACGCCGCCCAGCTCGCGCGGTTCATACCTGGCCTTTCGGCACACCGCAACCGCCTAGATGACTGGTATTTCGCGCTGCAGAGAACTTTGGCCGAGGATCAGGAGGCCGAACACCGCACAACTGCGCTCGTCCCAACCGGCGTCCGGCTGGCCCGCGGCGCCTGACCCGGAAGAGAGGAGCAAACATGTCGAACGCAGTAGCGAAGCGCCTTGAGTCAATCCAAGAGCACAGCGGCATTTCCGGTCGCGATGTTGCCCAGTTGCTCGATACGACACCGCAAACGGTGTCCCGATGGCGCACCGGCCAGTCGACCCCTCAGCCGCGGCATCTGGAACGGCTGCTCACGCTAGAGTGGTTGGTGAGCCAGCTGGCTGCCTACTACGCGAGCGAAGAAGCCAAGCTCTGGCTCTTCAGTCCCCACTCGCTGCTGAACGGACGTCGGCCAGCTGACCTGATCGCCGATCGGCGCACCGATGAGGTCCTTCAGCTGATCGACCAGTTGGACTCCGCTTCATACATCTGACCACCGCCGTGACCCCGTTCGACCCACATCTGCTCGACGCCCTTGAAGCGAGTGAGGTCGAACGTGTCTCCGGGACCGTCTGGCGACAGATAATTCTCCCCTCGTCGGTCATGCGGCCGAACCAGCGAGGAGCGCGCTGGAACCCCTTAGGTGTCGAGACCCTGTACTGCTCACTTGATGCCGACACTGCTGCTGCTGAGATCGATCACCTGATTGGCCAGCAGCCTGTTGCCATCAGGCGTCCGAGAGTCACCTACCGGTTGGGGGGTCACAGTCTCTCGGGTCGCAGACTTAAGGCCGCGACCTTGGGGCGCAGCCTTTAACTACAGCTACGATCCCACCAAGGTGCATGATTGTCAGCTGATTGGTGCCGCCGCAGCTTGGCTCGGCCTCGGCGGCTTGCTCGTGACAAGTCAGCGAGCGCCGGGCAGCAACTTTGCCATTTTCATCGCAAACCTTGATATTGACGACACGATCGAACCAGACACGACCGGGTTCGACTATCCTCCAGGCCCTCCCTCGCAGCAGTGGCCACCGCTGGCCAGGGCGCCATGACAGACGTCGGTTAAGTACTACAGCGACGTGGCGAAAGGCACTCAACGGGGCCAGGCGTGGGCCCTTCGAGGACCCGGTGTGACTGGACCCCAAGGATCGGCTGGACCACTCAACGGGGTCCCCTGACGATCCTCGTCACAGGTGGACCACTATACGGGGCCCCTGTCACAAAGACGGTGCAGTTAGGCTTTTACGGTACATTACTCACGTACCGTCGAAGTGGGGCAGTTGGGAGGAAACGGTGCAGCTCGTCGTTAGCAGAGCGCAAGAGGATCGCAAGGGCATGCTAGGAGGTCACAAAGGGGTGCTTTTCAGGCTATACACGCGCCTCGAACTCACCGAAGAGGAGGAGGAGCTACTCTCTCACTACAAAATGTGGAGCTACAGCTTGTTCGCTCGTGGTCAGATGCCTGTGACGATCGAAGATCTGGCCGAAGGCGACTTACAGACGGTGGAGAACGTTGAGATCCTTCTTCGCAATGAGGAGATCGTGAAGCGTGCTCTTGATCAGCTACCCCCGTTAATGGAGGTACTGCGGTCTTTTGGCGGCGAGGAGATCATCGAGTATCCCCGCGATGTCGACGGACTAGCGGGGGCCTAACCACCTGAGGTCCATCTCGCTCCAGCCGAGCTTGTCCCGACTGGCGCAACCAGCCACATCGGCGTCGCTTTCTTGGGACAGGCAAATCAGCACTGTCTTTTCGCGAGAAGGTCGATCATGGAGCTGACATCTCTCCCTTTGCCTTGCGGAGAAACATGAGGCCTGCAAAAGGGACGAGAACTTTGCGGGAGGTCAACCCGCGGGACTCTCGGCCCGGGTCGCAAGCCATCTGCGCCGCGGTCGACCAGCACGTGCAGGACTAGGCACGACGAGTAAGCCCGAAGCAGCCGGCGTGCGTGTGCGTATGCCGTCGTCAAGTGGGTGGGCGACCGGCGACGTCCTCCAGGCGCCCGAGCAGAGTCGTGAGGAACTCCTGAGTGCTCGCGTCGCGGCGTGCGGGGAAAGTCGGCGACGATCTACATGGAGCGCGGAACCTGCCGGGAGTCAGTAGCGTGCGGCACCACGCGAGCAGCTCTTCGGGCCGGAGAGCGCCGTCTCTTCCAGGCAAACGACCGCGTGAGGCACTTCTCCCAAATCGTCATCTCGAACAGGCATCACGGCGACGTCGCCGACGTCCGGGTGGGCAACGAGTGTCGCCTCGACGGCCTCGATATGGACAGTAAACCCGCCGGAGACGAGTTTCAGCGCTCCACGCCCGACCACGTAGAGATAGCCCTCCTCGTCAACATATCCGACGTCGCCGATCGGACGGGCCTCTCGTCGCCCACCTAACTGAGCGCCGAGAACATCGGGATGGGCCGCGCCGATCAACGGGACGGACCTAGGGAGGGTCGGCGGATCGGTCGGAGGGCGTCGAACCGCTTCTTGGGGCCCAGCAACCCGGTGGTGTGCGGCACCGCGGCGTCATAGGGCGACCAGGGGATCGAGGGGTTCATGCGTGACTCCCTACCCCCTGGAGGGCCGCGGCGGCCCGAGCCGCCTTCAGGTCCTCTGGGCTGGCGGTTGCAACCGGGTGGCGGTGCTGCGCAACGGCGACCAGATCGCGCCGTCCATGATCGCCGCCATCGCCGGTACCCGGCGCTCGGTCGACCTGTCCAACTACATCCTGTGGACCGGGCCCATGGTCCGGGACTTCGTCGACGCCCTCACCGGCGCCGCCCGGGCAGGGGTGGAGTTCAACGTTCTCTCGACGCCTGGAACTCGGCCAAGCGCAACGCCGAGCTAGTGGCCGATCTCAAGCGTGCGGGCGTGTCCCTGGTCTGGTTCCGGCCCCCGCACGGTTTGGTTCACCGGCGGCTTCGGCATCGCCGACGAGTGGATCGGCGACGCCGAGGGGACCTGGCACTGGCGGGACACCCACCTGCGCCTGGAAGGGCCCGTGGTTTGCATGCGCCTGTCGTTGATGCCGCAGCGCACGACTCCGCTGAGGATGTAGGTGTTCTTGCGGCGAGGCCGCACGGTGGCGGCTCGTCTGCAGGCGAGCGATCTCCTCGGCCTCGCGACAGGGGTAGCGTTGTGCCGCGACGGGCGGCTGAGGGGGAATGGAGTCACCTTGGGCTCGGTGGACGGGGCTAGAGGCAGACCCGCAATCCAGCGCGCGTGGCGGGCCGCGATCACCCATCAGGTTCTCGCCGGCGTGACGACCGCCGCGATCATCGCGGTTGGCTCCGGCGCCTACGCGATCATCCGGAACGCCGTCAACGAACGCTCTCCCGGGGTCCCGGTGGAGGTGACCGTCAGCGGCGTGCCGACGTCCGCGTTCGTGGCCGGCGTTCCTAGCAGCCCTCCGGACGTCGCCCGTTGGGACCTGGTGGCGACTGACGGCCGCGGTCCGCTCGCTTGGGTCGAGGAGGTCGGCGGGGGTGGCGCCGGAGTCGTCAAGCGTCGGCTGGTTTTCGTCGGCCGAGCCGAAGCGACGATCGTTACTGGCATGCGGGCTCGCATCCTCGACAGGCTGGCGCCGGCCGCTGCCGTAGTTGAGTATCTCGTGCCCGAGGGTGCGAACGCATTCGGCGACGTCGTCGACGCCACGATCGTCCTCGACCAGGCCGACCCGGTGGCCAACGCGGTGAACAGCCGAAGCGGGGATGCCTCACGCCCGCTCTTTGAGGCTCAGACGCTGTCGTTGCAGCGCGGTGAGTCGCAGACGATCGACGTCGCGCTGACCGGATGCGACTGCACCTTCGAGCTCGAGGTCACGGTCGTCGCGGACGGCCGTGAGAGCACCGTCACGGTGCGCGACGGCAACGGCCGACCGTTCCGCGTCGTGAGAGTGGCGGACAACCTGCCCCGCTGGGAGCTCGGCAGGTGCCCCAACGGGTCACACGCGCTCGTGAACGGTTCCGGTGCGTGCGTGCCCTTCCCATCCGAGCCGGGATCGTGAGCCGAGGCAGCCATCTCGCGATCGGACTTGGGATCGTTGCACTCCTCGGCGGCGTAACTATCGGTTGGAAGGTGCTGATCGAGGACGACTCGATTGTCATGAACACGTGCGCCGACCGTGCGAATGACCTCACTGGATTCGGTGACCTGACGGTCCTCGATCGGCTGCCCGTCGTCGATCTCACCAATTTCGAGCTGACGCGTGACGGCGATGTGTTCACCGCGACGTTCACGGTCGTCGAGAGCCTGCGTGACCTCGACGGGCTCGCCGTGACGGGCTCGACTAGACGCGGGGAGCTCCCTTCGCCGGCGCCGCCCGATGGGGGGGAGTCGAGCGTCGGTTGGTACGTGACCGTGTCGGATGGCTCGGGGCCGTCGCTGAGCCTCGGCGTGTCTGTCGACCTCCTCGGTCCGGTCGCGCCGACAGCGGTCGCAGAAGCCACCCTCCTCAAGAGTGACGAGCTCATCGCGCTCGCCGGAACAACCGCGCAAATGTCGGATCAGCAGATCATCGTTAAGGTCGACGCGGCCCAGGCGCTCCTCGGCGACGCCGTGACCGCCCGCGCCAGCGCGGAGCGCTTCTTCCGCCTCGATCCCGCGATTGAGCGGGAACTTGCCTATCCGGACGTAACGCGGGCCGGCGACGAGTGCGGCGACCCGGTCGGGAAGGAGCCGTCACCGACCGACCTTGTGCTAGGTGAGGACCTGCAGCTCTGGTTCGATGGTCGAGGGGGGGCGCTTAATACCCTCGGGGACTCGCTAGACGAGATCGTCACCGAGCTCACGCGCTATTTCGGTGCCGAACCGGACGTCATGATCGACGGACCCTGCGTGTTCCCTAGGAGCGGACCCATGACCCACGTGCGTTGGGGCGGCCTGCACCTGTTCGGCGCGCAGGGAATGTGGGTCGGGTGGGTCTTGAGCGCCGACGATCGGGGCCGGGAGTTGGTCCAAGACATCGCCGGCGGCGGCATCCGGCTCTTTGCCCCGCGGCATACGGTCATCAATCTCGGCGTCGAGCTCACCGCGCATCGCTCAGGGTTCGAGTTTGGAGCGACCGCCGACGGCACGCTTGTCGCCGTCGACCCGCGCCCGCCGGGCGGTACTGTCGTCGGGCTCGCAGGCGGTGTCCCGTGCGACGCCAACGGGTACCGGTTCAACTTCGATGACTGAAACCAGCTGACCATCGCCTCGCCTCCGGGGAAACTGGCGTAGTCTCGGAGGGCCGGGACGACGAGTCGTTCCGAGCCATCGCCGAGCGGAGGGGCACCAAGAAGGCCCAGGTGCCATGCTCCCCAACCGATAGGACCGTGCGCTTCTTTCCGCAGGAGACCCAGGACCGTGCGGACGCGCCGGTCCACCAACTACGCATCGATCATCATGGTCACGGGGCAGTGGTCAGAAGCCTTTGGTTTGTCTCTCCCGATGCCATCAAAGCGGGGGCCGGTGTACCGCTCGGCCCGTTCGGGCATTCCCTTACGCACGACCGTTGGTGATCCGGGATTCGCCTCCGCCAAGGCCTTCGAGACGAGCACGTAGTCGAGCTGGCGATACGCCGGAGGGATCCCACAGCGGTTGTTGCCTTTGTAGAAGTGGGTCCAGCGCTCATCTTCGGGCAGCCGATCCACAACGTTGACCACGGCGTCCCAGGCCACGAGGTCCTCGATCCCGTTACGGCCTTGCGTGTCGGCCTCAAGGTAGTCGTTGAGGTCACCCAAGACGAGGAAGCGATGGCTGCCGGCATCGGCGCCAAAGCGAGCAGTGGCGATTTCTCGCACGGCGTCGGCCTGTCGCTGTCGAGCCGGCCGCGTCTTAGCCCGGCCCTTGCAGGGGTCCTTTTTGTCCAGCATGGACTTGAAATGGTTGATGAACAGGGTCAGCGGACCACCGGGCACATCGACGTCGACCTCCAGGCAGTCACGGGAGAACAGCGGAACGCGACCGGCGCGCAGGTGCTGGTACGAGCGTGCGTGCACGATCGGAAACTTGCTGAGCACTCCCACGTCGATGAGCCGGGGGTCGTTGCCATCGACGGCCAAGGCATGCGGGTACGCCCGAGCACCGCCTAGAAACTGGTTCCGGAACCGCTTGAGCGTGTCGAGATTCTCCACCTCTTGCAGGGTGAGGACGTCGGCCTTGGTTTCCTTGATCGCTAGCGCGGTGATGCGCTTCTCGAGGTCATTCAGGATGCTGAAGTGCGCCCGGTTGGCATCCCAGCCGTCCCGCACAGCCACGTCGGGGTCCACGTTCTTGTTGAACTTGAACCGCGCAAAGAGGTTCTCGCAGTTGAACGTCGCAATCCGAATCCCCGCCATCGCGCCCTCCCGCCTCTCTTCCACCACAGTTTCGTCCTGCGGCCGCATGAGAGCAAGGGTCGTCTGACTTCCGAGTGACATGGACGTCAGGGCCTACACGTCCGGGTCAGTGGCGTCCGAGATCGCGAAAGCCCCACGATGCAATTCGTGCCCGGCCTACGACTACCTTGTCGTTGTCAGACGGCGTTCTGCGATCAGGCATGTCGGCCTCGGCAAGCCACCCCGGGCGCGCAATCCGAGGGCCCTTCCGTTTCGACCCGAAGTAGACGTAGAGATGAGGGTACGGGAGGTGATCTGGAACCTCAGCCCCGTTGTCGGCGGTCACCAGCACCCGGGCCGCCCACGACCTGCAACCGGGTGCTGCCGTTTCTTGGCATCCATTCGCCCATCAACGGCCCGATGGGTCGCCGGCTGTGAATGGCTGGCGCGTCGCAGGAGTGCTCACCAAGTGCCGTCAGAGTTCGACCTGCTGGCCGACGACCATCGTCGATTCCGGGCTCAAACCAAGGTAGGACGAGGCGGGCGTGGCGTTGCGGCTGAGAACGGTGAAGAGCCGCTCGCCAGAGCGCCATCCCCGGGCGCCTCGTCGCCACCAGCGACTCAGCACCGAGGAAGTACGTCCTCTCCTCGCGAAGGACGCCGAGTCGACCGGCGGATCCTTCTGTAAGCCCCTCGGGCACGTTCGGCTGTTCGAGAAGGCCGTAGTGGAGCACGACGCGATGGACTCCATGGCCGTAATCCCGCACGTCGGCTCGGCGGACGGGAAGCACCCGCGGCGTCGGGTCGGTGGCGATGGAAACGACGATGACCCGCTCGTGCAGGACGTTGTTGTGACGGACGTTGGCCAGTAGGGCGGGGGACACGACGTCAGGCACGGAGAAGAGGAACACCGCCGTTCCCGGGACACGCGCCGGCGACTCGTCGCTTGAGAACAGGCTGTCGAGGAAGGTATGCATGGGCACTTCGCCGCCGCTGATTCGCTCGGCGACGATGGCTCGTCCCGTGCGCCAGGTGGTCATGATGATGAACACCAGCCCGCCGGCGACCAGTGGGAACCAGCCGCCGGCAGGGATCTTCAAGAGGTTGGGGCCGAAGAACGCGAGGTCGATGGCGAGGAAGGGGACACAGAGCCCCACGGCCGAGGCCCACCTCCACCCGAAGCGCTGGCGCAGGACCACGTAGAACAACAGTGTGGTGATGACCATCGTCGTCGTCACGGCGACGCCGTAGGCAGCGGCGAGGTTGGTCGAGGACCGGAAACCGAGGACGAGGCCGATGCAGGCCACCATCAGCGCCCAGTTCAGCGCCGGGCGTAGATCTGGCCCGATGGCGTTCAGGGGGGTCCGAGTGTTCGGGATTCGAGAGGTGCTGCGGCTGTGGCTGGCCGGCGAGGGCATCCGGGCGACGGAACGGCTGGTGGGCTTCGCCCGCAAGACCGTCCGCCGCTAGGTGAATGCCGCCGTCGGGCTCGGTCTGGTCCGCGACGGCGGGGAGGAGCAGTCGAGCAACATGTTCATCGGCTTGGTGGTCGAGGCGGTGCGCCCCCACCGCACCGACGGCCACGCGAGGCGTGGCGACGGCTCCAGGCCAACTACGACCAGATGGCGGCGTGGGTCAAAGTCGATCTCACCGCGGTGAAGATCCACGAGCTGCTGGCTCGGCACGGAGTCGAAATCCCGTGCCGGACGGTAAAGCTGCTAGGGCGAACCCGTGCCCACCTACTGAGCCGCTCCATCCTCTTGACCAGCTGATGAAGACGTCCTAGACCTTCTCTGGCAAGACATACGGGTATGGCCGGGATCAGCTATCGCGCCGCGCAGCACACGGAGGCGAGATCGCCAGCGCGGGGTCTGTCAGCTTTCAGCCAGGCGCGGTGGTAGGGCGGCCGGTCAGAAACGCCTTGATCCCGATCTTGAGGGAAGGAGACAGCCGATGGCCAAGGACGACGAGGAGCTCTACATCAAGGACCTCCGTGAGAGCTTGCGCGGAGCCCGCCGACGTTTTCCCAAGCTGGTGACCACCATGGCCGTGGGCGAGGAGGGCGACCAGCCGACAACGACGGCGGTTGGCGAGGAAGGCGATGCAGACGCCGTGTTGGCGGCGGGCTGGGTGGTCACCACCATGGCCGTGGGTGAGGAAGGCGACCAGCCGACCACGATGGCGGTCGGCGAGGAAGGCGACGAACAGCCCGTGCCCGCCCTCATGCACGGGACGATCGTGACGACCTTGGCCGTAGGCGAGGAAGGCGACGACGTCACCACCCAGGCGCTCGGGGAAGAAGGCGGCGAGTCCGAGTAGCCGTCCCCAGGGCCGGCGACGCCGAGATGAGCGAGGGGGCACAAGGGATCATCGGACCACCGAGTGATCCCCAGGTGCTGAGCGTGACCGAGCGCCTTCGAGCACGAGGGGCGGAGCCAGTCATCCTCGACCTCTCGCGGTTCCCTGGCTCAGGAACGATGAGCCTGCTCGACGGCGTGCCCGCCGTCGGCGGACTCGACGTTCACGCCATCGCCCGGTGGTATGTGCGGTCGCTCTCCCTTCCCCTTCCGTTCCACCCGCTGGACCAAGAGGCGGCAAACGAGCCGCCGGCCACGGTGGACGAGGTCCTCAGGCGTGCCGACCACGCCTACGCCGCCGGGCGCGAGCGCCGCTCGTTCCTGTTTAGCTTCCTCGCCGCCCTGGAGCGGGCCGGCGCTGCCTTCGTCAACACTCCCGGCAGCCTCAGTCAGCACTTTCTCAAGTTGGACCAGCTCCAAGCGCTCCGCCAGGCAGGCGTTCCCGTCCCGAGGAGCTTGGCCACCAACGACCCCGACGCCGTTCTGGCGTTTGCAGAACGTACCTGCGGGAGGATCGTCTACAAGCCGGTAGCCGGTGGAGGCCTGTGCCGACGGGTCAGCGAAGACGATCTACAGCCAGACCGGCTTCGGCTCCTCGCCCGGGCGCCGGTGTTGTTTCAAGAGGAGGTCCCGGGACGCAACCTTCGTGTCTATGTGGTCGGATCCGCCGTGGTGGCCTCGTACGAGATCGTCTCCGAGGAAGTGGACTACCGCGGTGCGGAGACCGCCGTTGTCCCGACAGCGCTCTGCGCTGGGGAGCAGGAGGCAGCCGGTCGAGCGGCCCAGGCGTGTGGCTTGACGTTCACCGGCATCGACATCCGGCGCCGTCCAGACGACAGCTTCGCCGTACTGGAATGCAATCCCTCGCCGATGTTCAGCGGCATCGAACGCATGACCGGTAGCACACCGGTTTCGCAAGCGCTTGCTGCACTGCTGACCTGATATACGAAGCAAAAGAATATCCCTGGGCCATATATGAGCCCCTACTCGTGCCATCAGCGCCGGACTCGCCCGGTTTGAGGTCCGTCATGATCATTCCCCTGCACGCGTCAGCTCGCGGGGGGCGTACCTTCATTGATCCGGGATGTGCCATGGGTCTCTTGCCCAGCTCCACCGTGTACCAAGTGCGCGTGGGACGGTGCGGAAGAGGGCGGTTCGTTTGAGCATCGGGAATCAAGCGATTCGGCGCTCGACGACGCTCTTGGCGTATGTCGCACCGTCTGGCCGAAAAGGTCCCACTTCAGGGGAGTTTCCTCACCTGAAGGTTGCGGAACTGGACCCGCGAACCGAAGTGATGGGCTTGCAACGCAAGGTATCCAGCGCCCTGTCGAGAACTTTCGAAGCTGTTGATGGGAACGCCGTTTAGGGTGACGTTGACCAGCGGGCCGTTGGCCTCGATGAGGTACGTGTTCCAGCTGCCGACGGGTGCCGAGGGGAATGAGGACGGCGCCTGGAGGCGATACACGGCTCCGGTGCGATGGACGGCGGCTCCATCAGGAGCGCCCAGCTCGTCAATCTGAACCTCGTGGCCCTTGTCGTCGGCTTCGGCGAGGGCGTTCGGGAGCTCCGGAGAAGGGATGCGGATGTAGACCCCAGAGTTGTCGTCAGCCCGAGCCACTCGCCACTCCAGGGCCAGTACGAAATTGGCGAACTCCTCCTTGGTGTACCAGTACAGCCCGTAGCCACCGAAGGTCTCCCACACTGCCCCGAACCGCTGCATCCTCGGCGCCGGCTCATTGCCGGGCGCCGCCACCATTCGCCAGTCGCTTGGCTCCAGCGACAGCGGCGTGAAGCCGGGAAGGGCGGCAGGGGCGGCAGCGCGGACGATGGCTCCGGCGGTGCGACGAGCGAGCGTCAGCGCGGTGAGGGCAGGATTCGCGGAACCCCCCGTCGGGAACGTGGCCGGTCCCACCGCATAGGCGTTGCGCAGGTGGTGGAACTTCCCGTCGAGGTCGGTAAGGGAGGCGCCAGGCTCACCCATGAACAAGGTTCCTGCTTCGTGGTGGGTCGTGCCGAGCACGTCCTGCCAGAACCCTCGTCCGTCCGCGCCGGGTTGCGGCCGCTGGCCCTGCCACTGGTGGGCGGGCTTGTTCCAGTACTGGATGTCGTCAGGAGAGCCGGCGAGTTGGGCAGCCAGGGCAAAGGCGGCCTCGTCCATGTCGCCCCACAGCTCCCGGTCGCTCTTGGTGGCCACCAGGTTCACGTAGGCCCGTCGCATCCCCCACTCGTCGGTCTCGTTGCTGAGGTCGATCCAGCTACGGTCCACCTTCGGGGGCAGGCTCCGGTCGTCTTCCATCTCACCGATGCCCCGAAGCGTGAGGGTGATCCATGTCGGGTCTTGGTTGGTGCGCATCTCCTCCAGGAGGTCGATGTCGGGCACCTGTTGCCACATGTTCTTCTCCGAGTCGACCCCGCCGACCGCCCCAGCGGTGACCTGTACGTGGAAGCGGCGCCCGCGCGACTCGCCCCGCACCAACAACGCGGTGGTCTCGAGGTTCCGGGGCGGTCCGGCGGGAAGCCCGAGGGCGGCCCGCTTGATCCGCACCACGATGTTGCTGCGCAGGTGGGCCATGAGGTTCCCGAGGCGGGGGGAACCGAACTGGCGCGAGCCCACGCCGAGGGAGTCCAGGGCGAGCCGGGTCGCCTCGATCGTGCCGTTGGCTACCACGACCGCACAGGAGGGGTCCACGTCCAGGGACCTCCGTTGCCCATCCACGGCGAGGTCGATCCTGGTCACCGCGTCCCCGGTAGTGCCGAGGGCCAGGACGTGGGCCCGGGGCAGGATGAACAGCCGGCGGCTGCGGTCGCCGTAGGTTCGCACGTGCTCCTCGGCGTCGGCCCTCACGGCGTCGATGAAGAACGGTCCGCTGCTGAACTTGTCGAACGAGAACAGCCCGGCGCCCGGACTCTCGCCCTGGACGGCCAGTGGCGCCTCCTCCACCCGGACCACGTTGGCCACCTGGGGGGCGGCGGCCTCGAACGCCTGCTTGAGGGCGTCGTGGAAGTCGCCGCCCAAGTAGTCGGCGACGGTGGCGGTGCCGGTTTCGTTCTCGATCCGCTCGTAGGCGGGCGCCGCTCCGGCGCCACCAAGGAGGTAGTCGCGCATCGCCTCGGGCCAGTTGTCCAAGTCCGTGCGTTCCATCCGAGGCGCCCAGCCGCCGAAGAACAGCGACCGGCCACCGAGGCAGTACGCCAACCCGGAGAACGCCTCGTTGCTGATCCACGGGACGCCCCAGATCACGTTGTGTGCGCCCGTCCCGTCCTCTTTGGCCCTCGGGTACCTCGGGCCGCCGATGGAGCCACCGAGGCGGCGGGGGAAGTTCTGGATGTGAGTGCCGAGCAGGAAGGCCCCGGCATCGATCACGAGGACTCGTAGAGCATGCCCCCCTCCCCGCCAGAAGAGCTTGGCGGCACAGTAGGCGCCGAACATGCCTCCGCCGATGACCACAGCGTCGAAGGGAAACCCGCCGTCGTCGCGCGCCGCTTGGATCTCGTCCCAGTCGTTGCACACGTACCGCCCGAGGACGTCATGGCTGAACTTCGTCTCCTGGACCTGAACACGGTTGGCCGGATCCGTCGTCGGCACCAGTCGTGGCAGGTCCGGTGGGTTCTTGGGCATAAGACACTCCTCACTGAGCCGTTGACTGCGCTGGACGTGTGGGCTGAGCATCCTGGGCTGGTTGTCCCGCTGTCCAGGGACAACGGTCCCCACCTACGCGGGACAATGCGAGGGCTCGGCGGGGCGGGCGGCGGCATCCCAGTTGCCAGAGAGTCCTCATGGTCGGAGACCAGCGGCGGAACTTGCCTGCGGGTGCACCGCCGCCGTCACCGGTGAGGTCGGCGACGGCCACACCGGCACCCTCCTTCTTCCACGAGAACCAGTCCGGCACCTCCTGCTCTTGAGCGCCGGCGGGCACAGCTCCGAACGGCATCGCGGCAAGGGCTGCCGCGACCACCACCGGTGACTCGGTGCAGCGGATCGGCTCCCACGCTGATTGCGAATCATTGGTGTTGACCCCTTCTTCAGTAGCGCTGATGCTCGAGCTCCGTGCGAGCTGCACGGCGCTTACAGCGTCATCCCCACTTACGCCGTATGTACCCACGTCTAACGCCACTTCGCCGCCATGTCAACGAAAACCTTTGCTAACACCCAAGGCTTAGGGTCCGTACGAGGTAGTCCACCAGCTCGCCGCGGCTAGGAAAGCCGTCGGTAAGTGTCCGAGGCCGACCGACCGGCACTGCCAAGGCAGGCCCTGGGCGCAGCCACCCCTGGCATCCGGCGTCGCCCCGGTGCCATCCGTCGCCTCGTCGCAACCGCCACCGACTGCGTCACCTCGGGACGTTGAGCGCCGCCGAGACGGCCGGCCTGCGCACCGCAGCGATGCCGGAGGTGGTGGAGTCCGACCGTGCCGCCGTCCCGAAGTGGCTCGCCCCTTTTCCCGGGCTTACTACGAGCCTCCGGGCAGCGATCCCTCGGACGGGCGCCTGTACGGGCCGCGCCGGGCTACTCGTCCGACCCTGGGTCTGAGGGCCGAGTGGTTCGGCGCTCCAGGCGATCCGCATGCTGAGCCCTGAGGCCAGCCAAGATGAGGTCCAGCCCGTACTCGAAGCGACGTCGGCTCTTGGCACCGGTGAGGTAAGGCGCTACCGCGACGATGTTCGCTATCTCCCCGGGCGGAAGCGCAGAGAAAAAGCGGTGAACCTGCTCGGGGACATCGTCGTCGAGCTCCTCGCCACCCAACCTTTGACCTACTGGATTCACCGCGCCGATCTGTTCGAAACCAATGGTGTAGTTGAACAGGGCAAAGAACGCGTTGACGGCAGCAGCCCGGGGAAAACTGGCCTCACGCAGTACCGACAGGGCGTGGTCGATGGCGCGCAGGCCGTTGGGACCGATCTTCACGTGCTCGCTGTAGACCTTCGCCATCCCAGGGTGAGCGGTCAGTACCGAGTGGTAGCTCCGGAACATCGATCGCAGCCGGGCGATCCAGTCGTAGTGGGGGGGGGCGGTAAGGTCGACCTCGCCGAGAATGAGGTCAAGCATGAGGTCGAGGAGCTCCTCCTTATTCTGAACGTAGCTGTACGGGGCCATCGGCGACGTGTCCAACTCGCTCGCCAGCTTGCGGAACGTCAGGGCATCCAGACCCTCTTCGTCCACTAACCGCAGCGCCGCCTCCACGACCCGGCGACGGGTCAGTGGCGGGCGACTCCGGCCCTCGGTGAGGTCGGTCGCCAGCCATCTCGGCGCCCTCGGTCTCGCCGACACGCCACGACTCCGTCCGGACACCTGACCACCCTTCTGCGACGCTTGCTGCAGTTCCTTACATCGTACATCGCCCCGCGCCGGACGCCTCGGTTCACCGTGAAAGTAGCTTGACAACGCCTTACAGCGCGCTGTCCTCTTGACAGCGTACGACCCTCAAGCGCTGGCGTGGCCGGCGCTTCAACACCAGGAGAGACACGATGGACCACCACTGGAGCGACGACCACGGCGCCGTCCATGCCGACGCGGAGGCCCTCGCCGTGGCTGGCAGTGCTTCCCTGTGGCGCACGCGCCCAGCCACCACTGTCCACCTTCCCCAGCCGAGCACCGCCGGAACCTTTGATGCGGAGCGGCCATGAACGCGCCAGGCTTCGGCCTGACCCCTGCGACCTCGCTCACGCTGGGCGATTTACGGCAGTTCTACGCCCAGACGCTTGCCCGCAGGATCCTCGTGGCGACCTCGGTCCTCCTCGCCTACGGAGGGGCGCAGCCATGTTCTGGCTGCACGCCATCCACCGGGGCGAGCGCGGACCGGCCATCAACCACTGGTTCCACTGGGTACTCGACTCGAGCCTCGGCTTCCTCGCTTTGACCCCGTTGCTGTTCTTCATCCTGCCCGCCGCCCTTTGGGGTCTCAGTCGCCTCCGGGGCCAGCGGAGTGCGTCCCTGGTGGTGTACGCGGGCGTCGTCGGGCTGCTCTTCGCTCTGGCGACCGCCCCGGGACCGCTATTGCACACACTTGTCGCCGGGGCCGGCACTCCGCTGGCCGAAGGAGACACCAACCTCTTCGGCAGCGACCCTGGCGTCGCCGCCCACCACCACCTCCCGGCGGTGTCCCACTCGCCTGCCGCGTCCGCGCTGGTCCAGGTCGCCGTGGGTGTTCCCGTGTACGGCGCCGTCACCTGGCTGTCGCTCCACGTCGTCAGGATGACCGTTCCACCTCGGCGGCGAGTTCGGCCGGCCCTGTGCGCTGAGAGCCACTCTTCGCCAGAGCCGTAGTGAGGCTGTGTGCTGAGGGCCAAAAAACCTCTTGCCCACTTGGGTCGGCTCGGGTTATACAGCGTCAGGTAGGCGTTATTCGTAAGGCGCTACCGGCTTGCAAACAAGGTGGAGGTAGCTGCCTGAAGTGTCGCGCCCCTAGGAGGCGACAGCATCGCAGCGCCATTGCACCACCGAACTGTACGAATGAACTGCACACAGCTGCCAAGGGCAGCGGAAAGGGAACACCATGACGCAACGCTTCCACGGTACGGGGATCCAAGGGATGAATGTGCCATCCTCTCCCTGGTTCGAGGGGCGCTTCGGCCGCATGTTCAGGGAGGCGCCGGTATTCGAGCCCGATCCCGAGGTTCTCCGCCAACTCGCGGAAACCATGCGCGAGGACGATCCCCGGGACCCGGCGGGCGACAACCCCGACATCCCTGCCGGCTACACCTACATCGGCCAGTTTCTCGACCACGACATCACTTTCGATCCCACCTCCAGTCTGCAGCGGGCCAACGACCCGGCGCGTCTGGTGAACTTCCGCACTCCCCGCCTCGATCTCGACTCGATCTACGGCTCAGGGCCTGACGACGACCCGTTCATGTACGACCAGAGCGATCCTGCGGTCCCCAAGTTCCTCTTCGGCAAGATTCACGAGGACGACGGAACCTTCATCGATGAGGACGACCTGCCCCGCAACACCCAGGACCGGGCCCTCATCGGCGATCCTCGCAACGACGAGAACACCTTCATCTGCCAGCTCCAGCTGGCGTTCCTGAAGTTTCACAACCGGGTGATCGACGAGGTGCTGCCCTCGGGGCTGCGCGGTGGGGACCTGCTCAAGGAAACTCAGCGCATCGTCCGCTGGCACTGGCAGTGGGCGGTGGTCCACGACTACCTGAGGCGCACCATCGGTGCCGACATGCTCAGCCGCCTGCTCACTACCGATGATGACGGGTGCGAGACGGTGAGGCTGAAGCACTACCGGCCCAAGAAGAACGCGTACATGCCCGTTGAGTTCTCCGCGGCAGCGTTTCGCTTCGGCCACAGCCAAGTTCGCGGCGGCTACAAGATCAACAACGCCGTCCCTGCACTGCCTACCTTTCTTCCCGGCGCCGACGTCGACCGTCGGGCTGACTTCCGAGGCTTTCGCGGGCTCCCACCACAGTGGACCATCAGCTGGCCGTTCTTCTTCCCTCTTGACGAGGACCCCGGCCCGGTGGCGAGCCGCAAGATCGACACCTCCCTGGCCCCGCCGCTGTTCGCCCTGCCCGATGCCTCGCTAGGGGAGAACCGCTCGCTGGCTCACCGCAACCTTCTGCGAGGGCTGCGGCTCGAGCTGCCGTCCGGTCAGGTGGTAGCCCGAGTCATGGGCGAAGAGGCTCTTTCGGGCGCTCAACTCGGGCTGCCTGGCCCAGGCCCGGCCCCGCTGTGGTTCTACGTGCTCAAGGAGGCGGAGATTCTGGCCGACGGTCGTCATCTTGGGCCGGTCGGCGGGCGCATCGTGGGCGAGACCATCCTCGGGCTGATCAAGCACGATCCCCTGTCCTACATGAGTGTGGAACCATGCTGGAAGCCGCACCTGGGCGGGGCGCCCGGAGTCTTCGACATCCCCGACCTCCTGCGCTTCGCCGTTCCCGACCAAGTGAGCCGGTTCTAGGCCGAGGCTCCGCCCTAGCTGACCCCCATTCCCAATGTCTTGAGATGGAGAGTTCCATGACCGTCCCCGACGACGCCAAGCCAGTGCAGAATCCGCTCACCTTGGTGATGAAGATCAAGTCCAAGAAGGACGCCCAGGCGCTCCACCAGCTATTGGACAGGATCCAGGGGCTCCCGCCCAGCGAGAACCCCATCGTGGCCGCGCTCACGAAGATCGCCACCGTTCACTTCGCCCGCTTCGTGTTTCTGAACAACGATGCCAACCTGGCGGTGATCACTTCCTATGACCACAGCTTCGAGGATTACATCAACGACTTCGTCACCGAGATCGGCCACGTCTTCGACCAGCTGCTGAGCCACATGGCCGATGCGCCCCCACTGCCGGTACGCGAGCACCGAGAGGAGTTCCTTGCCTACGTCAAGGCCAACGACATCCCCTCGGTGGGCACGTTCTACAGCGCCTATCCCCAGCTCACGGTGCTCGACATCCTTGCCCTCAGCGAGGAGGACTGATAGGTGTCAGCGTCTCCGGTTGCTGCCAACTCGCCGGCTGCGGGTGAGCGGCTGGACTGGGCGGACATCCAGGGCCTCATCCTGCGGGGCTACACCATGGCGTCGCTTCGCCTGTTCCTGCTGCGAGTTGACGAACCCCCAACGGCACGGCGCTTTCTGGCCGCGCTGACCACCTCGACCGCCGACACCCCACTGGGCCTCCAATCGGCCGTGCCCTGGTTCGCCAAGCCCCCACTGTGCCTGAACGTGGGGCTGACCTACGCCGGGCTGGAGGCCCTGGGCCTGCCACCGGAGTCCCTGGCGTCGTTCCCGGAGGAGTTCCGTCAAGGAGCGATCCAGCGGGCCCCGGTGGTCGGCGACATCGGCGAAAGTCATCCCGACCACTGGCTCCAGGGCTTCGCCCCTGCCAGTGCGCAGGACGCTCACGTGGTCCTCATCGTCTTCGCCATGACGCGGGAAGTGGTCGAGGAAGCGACCGCCGCGCTGCGTGCGCTGTTCTTCCGAGCCGGACTCAGCGAGCTCTCCTACCACGACGGCGAGGCGCTGCGGGACAACAAGGGTGTCCCGCTGCCCCTGGCCCACTTCGGCTACCGGGACGGATTCTCGCAGCCGACCATCGCCGGCGCGCCGCCATCGGGTCTTCGTGATCCCCTACCGGTGGCGGCGCCCGGAGACTTCCTGCTCGGCTATCCCAGCCAACAGCCTGGCCTGACCTACCGGGTGCCGGTTCCGGAGGTGCTCGGGCGCAATGGGAGCTTCGCTGCCGTGCGCATCCTCGAACAGGACGTCCACGGATTCGAGACCTTTCTCCACCAGGCGGCGGCGGAACTGGACACGGACCCAGAGGTCGTCGCCGCCAAGCTCTGTGGACGCTGGCGCAACGGCGTGCCGCTAGTTCTCTCCCCCGACACCGCCACGCCCGACCCCCCGTTTCCGGAAGCGGGCCTGAACGACTTCGACTACGTCGTCCATCCCGACGGTGAGGGCGTTGACGACGCCAAGGGCTACCGCTGTCCGCTGGGGTCTCACATCCGCAGGACGAACCCGCGGAGCTCGCGCATCGCCGGCGCCGGCGGCAACCGTCATCGCATCGTGCGCCGAGGGCTGCCGTACGGTCCGGACTACGATCCGACTCGGCCCGACGACGGCATTCCCCGCGGACTGCTGGGTCTGTTCATCGGCGTCAGCCTGGCCGACCAGTTCGAGTTCATCATGGCCCACTGGGTCAACAACGGCCGCTTCGCCCCTGGCCTCGGCAAGACCAAGGACCCCCTCATCGGTGATGACCAGGGAGCCGGGACCTTTGCCATCCCCGAGCCGGGGCGGCCGCCTCGTGTCGTGAGCGGCTTCTCACGCTTCGTCACCACTCGCGGCGGTGCCTACTGCTTCCTACCCAGCTTCTCTGCCCTGCGCTGGATGGGTACGTTGTGAACGGCGGATCGACGGCTGGCCGGCAACAACCCAGGACTCAAAGTCTTCCTCGCGCACTGCAGCGGGCTCAGGATTTGGCATGGGCGTAATCACGCGGCTATTCACCCGCCCAGCGAAGTCGCCACCAGAGCAGGCGCCCCTCCTCGACGCGCCTCACGGCCGGGCGTATCCGGACGCCGGTGACCAGCTGGAGCGCAGCCTTCGTCAACCGACGGCCTGCGAGACGCAACCAATCGGCCAGCACGATGCTCCATTGCAGGTGCCCAATCGCTCCGGAATCGGGATCTGCTGTTCGGGCGGCGGCATTCGCTCCGCGGCCTACAATCTCGGAGCGCTTCAGGAGCTGTCCCGCAGCGGCAAGCTGCAGCAAGCCGATTACCTGTCGGCTGTCTCCGGTGGCGCTTACATCGCCGCCGCCCTGGCCATCGCTACTCGTCATTCCGATGGCAAGCTCCTCGGGGGCAGGCCGGCCTTCGCCCCTGGCTCTGAAGAAGAGCACTACCTACGCAACCGGTGTTCGTATCTCGCGGCTGGGCTGACCGGCAAGGCACGTCTGCTGGCCGCGGTGCTTGTCGGTCTGCTGGTCAACCTCGCGGTGATCGGCTTGGCCCTCTACAGCCTGGGCCGCCCACTTGGATGGGCTTATGCCGGCTTCTACGAAGAGTTGGCCTTGGGTGCCCAATGCGTGGAACAAGGTCAATTTTGCTTCCGCAGCGTCAACCTCGTGATCCCGGAGCGACTTGTCACCATCGTCAAGTGGGCGGGAGGCGCCGGGCTGCTCGTCGTTGGTATCAACCGGATGCTGCGACCCTGGGACCCGCGCTGGCACCGTTTTCTCGGTCGCACGGGGGCAGCCTTGCTCGGTTTCGCGGCGGTGCTGGCCGTGGTCGGAATCCTCATCCCCCAGATCCTGGCCGTGGTCCGCACCGCTGTGACCGCCACCACGCCCGTGCCGGCGGAGGGCATTACCGAGGTAGTCCTGGGTACGTCACCCAGTGAGTCGGCGAAGGACCGAAGCACCAGCCTTCTTACCCTGCTCACCGGAGGAGGCCTCGCCAGCGTGGTCGCCGCCGTGCTCACCCAGGTGCGCTCTCCCCTGCGCGACCTCGCCGGCACGGCCAAGGCGGCTGTCGGGACGGCCACCCGCTTCTCGCGCCTGAACTCTCGACTTCGTCTAGTGCTTCTGTACCTCGTCGGTGCTGTCCTTGGTCCTCTCGCCGTGCTCGCCACCCTGCTGGTGGTGACCAACAACGCCGCCGCCGCTAACCCCTTCGCTGGCGGGTACGCCCCCAGCCAGTGGATCGGCTCTGGTGAGGTGTGGACCTGGGCGTTGGTGGTCCTTGCGTTGGTCGTTGTCTACCTGTACGGCGATCTGACCCGCTGGTCGATGCACCCGTTCTACAAGCGTCGCCTCGCCAGCGCCTTCGCCCTCAAGCGCACCCGGGACTCGAGAGGTGAGACTGTCGCTCGCGAGCTGGACTACCGCTACCCGCTCACTCTCAGCGAGTTCAAACGGGAACGGTTCCCTATACCCTTTCCCGAGCTTCTGATTTGCGCCGCCGCCAATGTCTCCGACGAAGGTGCCACCCCTCCGGGAAGCGGCGTTATGAGTTTCGTGTTCAGCCCATCGGAGATCGGCGGCCCCTTGGTCGGCGGGATGGCCACCTCCGACTATGAGCAGGCCATCGCCCGTAGTGGCCTTCGCAACGGCAAGCGGCCGAAGATCCCACATCGAGACATCAGCATGCTGGCCGCCGTGGCCGTGTCGGGAGCGGCCATCGCCCCGTCGATGGGCAAGATGACCAAGGCACCCCTGCGCTTTTTGATGGCCTTGGGAAACGTCCGCCTAGGAGTGTGGCTGCCCAATCCACGTATCGTCGCCCAGGGCCAATGGCGAGCCCTTGACCGGCGCCGTTTCGCAGCCCAGGCGAATCCACGTCCTCTGTATCTTGTGCGTGAGCTGCTCGGTCGCAACAGCTTGAACAGTCGGTTCCTCTACGTCTCCGATGGCGGGCACTACGAGAACCTGGGATTGGTGGAGCTCCTGCGCCGGGGCTGCACCGAGATCTACTGCTTCGATGCCGCCGGTGGATCGGTCCAGACCTATTCGACCCTTGGTGAAGCCATCGCGCTCGCTCGAACCGAAGCCAGAGTGGAGATCGACCTCAAGCCGACGATCCTGCGGGGTGATGGCTCTCTCGCAGCGGGCACCCACGTCGTCGGCACGTTTCACTACCTTGACGACCCTGAACGGAAGGGTCGGATCGTCTACGTCAAGACCGGCGTCACAGAAGATGCCCCGTGGGACGTACGGGCGTTTGGGGAGAAGGACACCAAGTTTCCCGTGCATCCCACTTTCGAACAGCTCTACACCGGCGAACGGTTTGAGGCCTACCGAGTTCTGGGCGCCCATGCCGCTAGCAAGGCCGTAGCTGCCATGGGTACGTCGGCGCTTCACACCCCGCGGTCGAATGTGCACGGATGAGACCGTGCGCGGCGGATCTTCGGGTTGGCGCCTTCATGCTCGATGCTTGACGGCATGACCTACATCGTCCAACGCAAAGACCGCTTCTACGTCGTCGCCTATGACGGCCTGGACCCGCTCACCGGACGCGAGCGTCGTCGCTGGCACCCCGCCGGCACTCGAGAGGACGCCGAGCAGGTAGCCGACCAGCTCGACACCGACCGCCCCCGCAACGCTCGACGCAGTAGCGCGGCGCAGCTCGGTGACTTCCTGACCGACACGTGGCTCCCTCGCAAGCGCGTCCACGTACGTGCCACCACGGCGTACCGGTACGCCTGGATGATCCACAACTATGTCGTCCCCCGCCTCGGCGACGTGCAACTCCGCGCCCTGCGCGCCGACCACCTCGACGACCTCTACGATCACCTGCTCTCCAGTGGCGGCCGCAAGGGTCAGCCACTTGCCGCCAAGACCGTCCACGAAACGCACCTCATCGTCCGCAACGCCCTCGACCTCGCCGTGCAGCGACGGCTGGTCCACCGCAACGTGGCGCTCACGATCCACTCCCCTCGCCGGCGTGGCGGCGGCAGCGCGGTGGCCCGAGTGTGGAGCGCCCAGGAACTGGCGGCGTTCCTCGACTTCGCCAAGGATCAGCGGCTCTACCCGGCACTCCACCTTGCGGCCCACACCGGCATGCGCCGAGGCGAGGTCGCCGGACTGAAGTGGAGCGACCTCAACCTCGGCGCCAGGCGACTGTCGATCTCGCGGACGGTGCAAAGCGTCGCCGGCATCCCGACCGAGTTCGGCGCCAAGACCCGCACCAGCCGCCGCTGCGTGGACCTCGACGAGACCACCGTCTCGGAGCTCAACCGCTGGCGGCGACGGCTGCGCCGCGACCGCCTGCCTCACGGTGCCGACGATTGGATCTTCTGCAACACCAAGGGCCGCTTCCTCAACCCGGAGTCGCTCAGTCAGCTCTTCGGGCGCATCCTGCGTCGGTCGAGCCTTCCTCGCATCCGGTTCCACGACCTGCGCCACACGCACGCGTCGCTGCTGGTTGCCAACGGGGTCCCCATCAAGGTCGTCACCGAACGCCTCGGACACGCCCACCCCGCCTTCACCATGCACACGTATCAGCACCTGCTCCCGGGGATGAGCGCCGAGGCTGCCACCCGCTTCGCCGGCCTGGTGTCAGCGGCCAACCGGTAGACATCTACCGGCAGCCCGACGGGCGATCACAGCGGGAAAGCCGCAGGTCAGCGGCCCGCCGAGCTGAACGGGCGAAGATGCACCGGTAGACATCGCCGGTGACGCGCCCTCCGAAACGATGAAGGCCCAGGTCCCTGACCTGGGCCTTCACGTGGTGGCGGGGGCGGGATTTGAACCCGCGACCTTCGGGTTATGAGCCCGACGAG
>JAUJMG010000154.1 GCA_030446955.1 Thermomicrobiales bacterium | reverse complement strand
CTGGGGCGAGGACGCGGCGACTCGGGAGCTTCCCCAACGTGCTTTCTCCCTCATTCATAAGGAAAGCCAATCCCGGCCCGGAGATGGCTCGCCGCGGGTGACGATCTACGTGGCCCAGCCCTCCCGCACAGCGATGCCCACCGTCGGTTTCTTCCCCCATCCCCTGTGCCCAGCCGGGTCAATTGCGCTTGAACCGATTTCGACGCTCGCGTATGCTGTCGCTCTCGCCACGGGCCGCAGACGGATGGGGGACGCGGCCGGTCGAAGGTCCAGCCTTCGGCGCCAAGGCGTGACGCCGCACCGCGTGGGCGGCGACGGAAAGAGGGCGAGGGACGGACCGCCGATGCGAAGCTTTTTTCACCGGCAGGGCAAGTTCCAGCCGCTACTTCCCGACGACGAGCGGCCGGAGCAGCAGATCCCGGACGATCTCTGGGTCAAATGTCCCCGCTGCCAGGAGTTGCTCTACTCCAAGGAACTCCGCGACAACGCCCGCGTCTGCCCCAAATGCACCTACCACTTCCGCCTCCGCGCCCGGGAGCGCATCTTTCTCCTGGCCGATGACGGCTCCTTCCGCGAGTGGGACGCGGACCTCAAACCGGAGGATCCTCTCGCCTTCGTCGACGGCAGCGGCCCTTACGACCGGAAGGTGCATCAGACCCAGGCCAAGAGCGGCGTCTCCGAAGCACTCCTGACCGGCCGCGCCTGCATCGGCGGCCACCAGGTAGGGCTCGCCGTCTGCGACTTTGCCTTTCTCGGCGCGAGCATGGGCTCCGTCTTCGGGGAGAAGCTGGTCCGGGCCGTCGAGCGTAGCGCCGAACACGGACACCCGCTTGTCACCATCTCCGCTTCCGGCGGTGCCCGGATGCATGAGGGCCTCTTCTCCCTGATGCAGATGGCCAAGACGGTCGCCAGCCTCAACCGCCTTGCTCGAAGCGGGGTCCCGCACCTGGCCTTGCTCACCGATCCTTGCTACGGTGGGGTCACCGCCAGCTTTGCGACCGTTGCCGACGTCGTGATGGCTGAGCCTGGCGCTCTCATCGGGTTTGCCGGCCCGCGAGTCATCGAGCAGATCACCAAGCAGAAGCTGCCGGAAGGATTCCAAACTGCGGAGTTCCTGCTGGCCCACGGGATGATCGACCTCATCGTCGAGCGCGCCACGCTCCGCTCGACCCTTGTCGCTCTCCTCGCTCACTACGAGCGAGCCCGGGATGCGGTAACGCCGGCATCTACCGAAGACGCATCCGAGGCGGAACGCTTGCCCATCCTGGCCTCTGCCGCGAACGCCTCAATCCCGGCGCTGGCAGGCACCGACGGATGACCAGCCCCGACCAGGAATCAGTCCTCGCCGTGCCTTCCCCGTCGGTCGTCCTCGGGCCGGAGGGCAATGGCACCGAGCCTCCACGGCGATCCGCCTGGGAGCGTGTCAAGATCGCGCGCCACCCGGAGCGGCCCCACACTCTCGACTACGTGGCCGAGCTGACAGCTGATTTCGTTGAGTTGCACGGCGACCGGGCCTTCGGCGATGACCGTGCCTTGATCGGCGGCTTGGCCCGGTTCGGCCAGCGAACCGTCCTCGTCCTCGGTCACCAAAAGGGCACCAACACTCGGGAGAATATCGCTCGGAACTTCGGCATGGTCCGACCGGAGGGGTACCGCAAGGCCGACCGCCTGATGCGCCACGCCGCCAAGTTCGGCATCCCGATCGTGACGTTCATCGACACCCCGGGCGCCGAGCCGGGTATCGGTTCCGAGGAGCGGGGCCAGGCCACCGCCATCGCCGAGAGCCTGCTGACGATGGCCGGCCTTCCCGTACCGATCGTCGCCGTTGTGATCGGCGAAGGCGGCAGCGGCGGAGCGTTAGCCATTGGCGTCGCCGATCGGATCCTGATGCTGGAGAACGCGGTCTACGCGGTCGCCTCCCCCGAGGCCTGTGCCGCCATCCTCTGGAAGGACGCCGCCAAGGCGCCGGAGGCGGCCGAGACGATGCGGATCACCGCGGCCGACCTGGCTGGGTTTGGCATCATCGACGAGGTCGTGCCAGAGCAGGTTCCCGCCCACGAGCACCCACGCAGTGCGATCCTCGCAGTCGGCGAGGCGATCCGGCGCCACCTGGACGATCTGACGTCCTCTTACCCGGCCCCAGACCCGGGCGCGCTCGATCGCCTCGTCGACGCCCGCTACGCGAAGTTTCGCCGCATCGGTGCTTGGCGAGACGGTGTTCGCCAGGAGCGGGGGTTGCCCGCCGTCTCCGACCTCGGCTAACCGGGCACCCCATCGTTCCTGTAAGGCCCCTTCAGCAGTCCAACTTTTCCCATTCGATCCGGAGGCGTCGACCGTGAGTCTGGCGCAGGCGCGATGCTATCCTCCGGTCTGCAGTGGGGGCAGTGGTCACCGTGCGCAGTCATGTGCCCGTGGCAGCTCTCGCAATCCAGGGAGGTTCTCAGTGCGGGTTTTCCTACCGTTGGTGACGCTGATGTTCCTGCTGATGAGTGCTGTGGTTGCTCCAGTGGGGGCGCAAGATGACGTGGCGACCCCAGACGGGGAGCAAGGTGATGTGCAGGTCGACAATTCCTTCAGCGATGAAATCATCGGAACGCTTGGCTACCCGGAAATCGAGATCGAGGTCTCACCGGAGGGAGTGAAAGCACCCTCTACCCTCACCGCCGGGTACTACCTCGTCACCATCAGTGCTCCCGATCCCTATGTCGCCTACGTTGACTTCATGCAGCCACCCGCCGGCCTCGACGAGGAGACGGCGACCGAGCTGGCGCTTTGCGGCAGCCCGCGAGGACCTGGCGCAAGAAGGCTGGGTCTACGCCGGTGGCAACAACACGTTCGATGTCGGGGAGCCAGTCTCGTTCATCATCCAGCTCGCCCCGGGTGAGTACCAGATCGCGGCCTCGTACTACCTGCCGGAGCAGGGATCCGAGGAGATCATGCGCCTGTCGCCCTTGACGGTGACGGCAGCAGTTGGGGCAACACCTGGCGCCACGCCCGCGGCCACCCCTGACGTGGCGACGCCTGCCGGGACACTGGTCACCGACGCGCCGCCCGCCGGCGTGACCCTGGAGATGACGGACGACCTCCGCTTCATCGTCACCCCAGATCCCGTGCCCGCCGGGCCGCAGATTTGGGAGATTACCAACACCGGCGAGGATGTGGCATCTCACGTCGTCATGGTTCGCATCCCGGAAGAGATCACTGCCGACCGGATCATCTCGGACTTCACCGCTATTATGTCCGGCACACCGCCTGCAGGAGAACCGGTCTTTGCGCAGTTCACCTTTGTCGGCTACGCAGCGCTGCAGTCGGGTGGTCAGACCACCTGGGTCGAGTTCGACTTGGAACCGGCTACCTACGCCGTCATCAGCTACATCTTCGATCCCACCACCGGCCGGCCGCATGTCATCGACGGCATGGTGACCGTCTTCACTGTCGAGTAGGCCCCTCCTCGACGGGACGGGTTGCGGTCATGAACCTCCTTGGGGGAAGTAGACGGTTCGTCTACTTCCCCCACAACCTCAAACAGTCCCAGTCCAAGCGGCTCGTCCACCATCCATGGTCACGTGGTCGCTCCACCTCCACGGTGGAACGGTCTCAACCATCATCGGCAGCCGCACACCTAAACCACCCGAGCGACGACGGGGAGGTCCGTCGCCTGGAACCAGACCCGCGGCTCTGGGATCAACTCCAGGCATGGCAAAGTCAGCATCCAGGCGGCAGTCGCTGGCGCAATCACCTCCGGTGCGGCATCGGGATCCTCGCCCAGCCAGACGTAAGCACCGCCATCCTCGGCCCGCAAAAGCAGCCGCTCTGGATGATCACGATGCTGCGCGATCGGTTGGACATACAACGAACGCATCCTGTCTACCCTGCTCACGTCTTTGTGACGCGTTCTCCCGGTCCGGCGGCCCAACTGCTGGGTTGATCTCGCGTGCCGTGCGCGCCCTGATGTCTCTAGCCGCTGTGTGCCGCGCCGGACGATCGTTGCCCATTCGCAACGGAATCAACGCAACAACGCTGCCGTCAGAGCGCATCACGAATTGTGACCGTGAACCTGCTCGCCCCCAATGACCAGATCCCCGCCATCTATGGACGTACGCTGCTCCATCCTGGCCCCCGCTCACCGTCGCATCCCACAACCGGGGATCCACTCTCGTGGCCCTCTCGATAGGAGTTTTCTGTCGAGCCAACACGGCCAAGCTCGCAACAAGCAACAGAAGGGGAACGGATCAGTGTGCCTGTCATCATTGATCTGGCACAGGCTAATTCTCTCTTTTCTTCTACGAGATCCCATCAGCCACCTTCAGTCACACCCCGTGTCAACGGCAGCGTCAGCCTAACGACACTCGAACACCTGTTTGCCTGCCAGGTCGTCACAGGTAGTTCCCAGCCTGGGGATAACCACCGGCGCCCTGTGGATAACCGCGGTGGATTGTGGACAACCGTGCGGACAATCAACGATGAATCGGGGATAGTCCATGTCTCAGCGGTGGTTGGAATCAAGCCGTGCGTGGACTGGCACAGGACAGGCGGGCGGCGTTTCCCACATCGAGCGGGGGATGTGGATGGAGAATCCACATCCCCTCCGGGTGAAAACGGGCGCAACGACGCCCCGTTCCCGGGTTTTCCCCATATCCCCACCCCCTATTACCAAGACGGGTTCTCTCTCTTCAAAAGAAAAAAGAACGGGGATACGGTGTGCCTTGACGGGGACATCGCGTCCACTCAAGCGCTCTCGGCACCGACTCGTGCGCTGGGGATAACGCCGGAGCACCGGCGCGGTCGTCCGAGACGCAGTCGGTGGCCGCCGGCCGATGGCTTAGTAGTAGATCGTCCGGGTGCGGTGGTAGGGGTGAACGTCAGATGGCAAATCCTGGCCCGCAGTCCAGAGCGCCCAGTCCACCTCAAAGGCGCGGAGGGCGTGACCCCGCGCGGTCAAGGCACGGCGCAGTTCCTCGCAGGCCCAGATCGTGGCGGCACGGATTTCAATCTCTGCCGGAGAGCCCGCGGGTAGGAGCTCATAGCGGTCGATCCGCGCCGCGAGGTCCTGGTCGTAGACCAGCAGGCCGAGGCGACGAAGGACCTGGGGGACCTTGTAGTCCGCGAAGGCGGTCAGCTCATCCAGGTCGTCGAACCCACCGAGACCGCTGCCATCGAATGCGCCGGCAAGGTCCGCGACCAGGATCTGGGCCCGTTTGTAGAATCGGACCTCCTGCCCTTGATAGATTGCCACGTCATCTAAGGACGGGAAGGCTTCTACCACCGACCGCACCAGCCTCACCGCGGATCGGTCAGCCGCTGAGATGAACGCCGCCACAGGCGCCTCGCCCGCCGCTGATGCCTCCCAGACCTGGAGCCCGCGTCCTAACTCGTGCAGGTTGGCCAGCCGCGCCTCGAAGAGGGGAATCCCTGGCGCGCCGGGGGCTGGAAGGAGGATCTCCCCCAGCTCGCCCGCCGTCATCCCGGCGAGGTAGCGGTGATCCCAGAGCGGGCGCCCCTCCTCGACCGCCCGGGTCAGGGCCGCCGCCAGCGCCCAATATCCGTCATAGACCGCACCCCGAAACTCCACCTTCCAGCGCGCCGCTGAATCTGGTGTCTCGCCCCAGAAGCAGAAGTTCAGGGCGTCCAGCACCAGAATCCAGCCAGCCGTGCGCCATGTCCCGTCACGGAAGTGCAGGCTAGCGTCCCACGCCGGCGGCTCACCCAGGGTGGATGCTAGTTCCTCCGCCACTGCCTCCACCTTCGCCCGGTTGATCCGGACGTGCTTCGCCTCCTCGACGACGAGGCGGGTCGAGGCGAGAACACCAAGGGGATCCGGTCCATCCATCGTTGAGGGGATGTTCAGACGTAGCTCCTTGTGTGACGGTATCGACTGGATCTGGTGCGGAGAGGTGAGTGGAGGTCAGAGCATCGATCCCGGCGCCGGCTCTACCGCAGGTGCAGACCCTGAAGGCGCTCAATGACGGCTGTCGCCTAGGCGATCGTCGCGGCCACGATCTCGGCCGCGCTCTGGTCCTCCTGGAGCAACCGCAGGCCCTGCCCGGCCCAGAGCGGAAACAGGTCTGGGTGGTCGCTCGCCGCCGCTGCTCGGTAGACATCCATCGCCGCGACACCCTGAAGCGGGTAGGAGAGCGGCTCGTACCCTGCTGCCATCTCCTCGACCAACTTGTTGCGGAGGCTGCGGGCGGGACGACCGGTGGGCGCCGGGGTGACGACCGTATCCACCTCGGTCGCTTCCCGGAGCGCTCGCCGATACCCCGCGAACGTCCCACTCTCCCGCGCCAGCAGGAACCTTGTACCCATCAACGCCCCTTCGGCGCCCAGCGCCAGCGCGGCCGCCAGCCCCCGCCCGTCCATAATCCCGCCGGCCGCCAGCACCGGCACTCCGACCGCGTCGACCACCTGAGGGACCAGCGCGAGGGTCCCGACCATCGGCACGTCGCCGTCCATGCCGAGCGTGAAGTTGGACCGGTGACCACCGGCCTCGGCGCCCTGAGCCGCGATCACGTCCACCCCGCATTCCGCCGCCCGGATCGCTTCGGCGACGGTCGAAACCATCGCCATCACCTGCGCGCCCTGCTCGTGCGCCGGTTCGACGAAGCGTCCCGGGTCACCGAGCCCGAGACTGAGGACAGGCACCCGTTCTTCGAACACGATTGTCATCAGATCCTGGATGGGAGACGGAGGGAGGGCCAGATTGGGTGGGCCGGGGGGCAAGCCGAGATCTTGGCGGAACCGATCGAGGAAGCGTTGAGCCGCGGCGACCTCGGTGTTGCCGGGTTCTGGTGGGGCAACGATGAAGTTGACCCCAAACGGCCGGTCGGTCCGCTCCTTGATGGCCCGGATCGCCCCACGCAGCGTGTCGGCCGGCATCATGTGGGCACCAAGGATGCCCAGCCCGCCGGCATTGGAGACCGCCGCGACAAGGTCAGACGTGGTGATCCCAGCTCCCATGCCAGCTTGAACGATTGGATAGCGGAGGCCAAGCAGGTCACAGAGACGGGTTCGAAGGGCGGACGGTCGATCGGTCATTGGGGGGCTCCTCCTGAACGAGCGTCGGTGCTCCAAGACCAAGGAGAAGGTGAACGGACAGCACACGGCCGCGAGCTAGGGATGACACCCACTGGCATCGTGGACCATGAGTAACCGGGCGTGCTGCCTGAGCCGTACGTGACCGCATCGTAATCGAACCTAGCAGGCTGCGTGGGTCACCGGATGAGGACGCAAGCGAAATTTCACCGTATGGTTCGACGGCGGAAGGTCTTCGGGCAGGACCTTCATTGGCAAACCGGTGGCAACCTGAGAGATGCAATGATGGACGCCTTGGTGGTCCTCGTGCACAGCCCCCTCGTCGGACCGCTCACCTGGACACCCGTTGCTGAAGAACTCGGCCGGCTGGGCGCGGAGGTCCTTGTGCCGCCGCTCACGAATCGGGAGGGGGATGAGCAACCCTTCTGGCGACAGCACGCTGAGGCAGTGGCGCGGACGCTGGCCCCCGTGCCGGACAGGCGTCCTCTGGTTCTGGTCGGGCATAGTGGGGCCGGACCTCTCCTGCCTGCCATCGCCCAAGCAGCGCAGCATCCCGTCGCCGCCTATCTCTTCGTCGACGCGGGGCTTCCCGAGGCCGGGCAGAGCCGCCTTGACCTGATGGCGGCAGAGGACCCTGAGTTCGCCGGGCAACTCCGCGAGCACCTAGCGATCGGTGGCCGCTTTCCCACCTGGAGCGAGGATGACCTATGGGAAGTGATTCCAGATGCCCAGCTTCGGCGTGAAGTGGTCTCGGAGGTGCGTCCTCGCTCCAAGGCGTTTTTTGCTGAGTCGATTCCCGTCTTCACCGGCTGGCCAGATGCCCCGTGCGGCTACCTGCGCTTGAGCCGGGCCTACTTGGTGCCTGCCCAACGGGCCATAGCTGCTGGCTGGGCTTATCGAGAAATTGAGGCTGGACACTTTCACCTATTGGTCGATCCCGCCGGTGTCACGCAGATGCTCATCGACCTGATGAATGCATGCGGTGCGGGTCGGGCCGAACGCTGAGGCATAGCAGCGTATTCCGGAGTCGCACCCTTAGATGAGACCGCGGCGTGAGCGCCCGTCACTCGCTGGACGCTTACTACCGGTCCAGGTTCCAGCGGTCTGCCGCGCCCGAGCTGGATGACGACGCCTCCCACCCAGCATGTCGGTGGGATTTGCGCAGGGAGCGAGACCCGGCGGACCGACGCAGTCGGAAGTGGCTAGGTGAAGCCGGGCGATAAAATCCTAATCTCGCCAATCTCCCGCCCCATTTCGTGCTGCGCCCAGTTTGACGCCCCCTCTCCGGCAACCCTATACTCCTTGGCTGCCGTTGCCTCTGCCGGTGGGTGGAGTGTGACCTCTGAAACGTGAATGATCGGCTCAGTCAACTAGGGGAGTGAATCGTCGTGCCGAAGCGCACCTACCAACCGAAGCGAATCCCGCGCAAGCGCGAGCACGGGTTCCTCAAGCGCATGGCCTCCCGCACAGGGCGCGCGGTGCTCGCTGCCCGCCGTCGCAAGGGACGCCACGCCTTGACCGTCTCGGACGAGAAGAAGTTCACGCAGAACAAGTAGGACCCTGGTGTCGGACGCAGGAGTC
>JAUJMG010000153.1 GCA_030446955.1 Thermomicrobiales bacterium | reverse complement strand
CGCTGGGTCCGGGTCCAGACCGAGGGCCGCCCCCTCACCGTCCACTCCCTCCATCCAGTCCTGCCGCCCGTTCCAGTTCCGCCACTCGCGCCTCCAGCGTTGCCAGCTCCCGCAGCTGCAACAGCCTCCCTAGCACCGCATCGGCCGCCCGCACCCGCGTCGGGTAGGGGGCGACCGGATCGCCCATCGCCTTAGCCAGGGTGGCCGCCGCGGTCCGCCCCAACCGGACCAGGAGGCGCGAGAGATCATCCAGGGCCTTCGATTCGGCCTCCCGTACAGCAGCCAGGAAGAGGGGCTCTTTGAGCCAGCGGTAGATGGAGTCCTTGGAGACTCCGGCCGCCTGAGCGGCGGCCGTCACCTCCCCCGTCGTCAGCAACGCCTCGACCGCCTTGCGCTGCTTGGGGGAGAGCCGGTGAGACGTCTCAAGCGTCCGATTTGTGGGCATGGTGTTGCACCTCCGGCCATCCTCAGGCCGCGTCCTCCGCCCCACCGGCGGGAATCCGCTCCGCCTGCTTCCCGGTCAACTCCTCCCACCTCCGGACCACCACATCGGCGTAACGCGGGTCGAGTTCGAGGATGTTGCAGCGGCGGCTCAATCCCTCACAGGCCACCAACGTTGAGCCCGAGCCACCGAAGGGGTCGAGGACCAGGTCGCCGGGACGGGTGCTGTTGGCGAGCATGGCCGTGATGAGGGCGACCGGCTTGCTGGTGGGGTGGTCGGGGGAGGCCTTGGGGCGGGGGATCTCGAAGACACTCGTCTGGGCGTCATCCCCGAACCAACCCTTCCCCCCACGCCCCCGGCGTCCGGTCCCACCCGGCAGAAAGCCGTAGAGGATCGGCTCGTGCCGGTAGTGGTAGTCGGCGTGGCCGAGAACGAGGCTGTCTTTGACCCAGACCAGGGTTTGGCGCAGCCGCCACCCTAGATCGGTGACGACCTGACCGAAGACCAGAGACAGGGGACCGGCGGGGTGGGCGATGTAGAAGGGAGCGCCGGGGAGCATGACATCGGCGACATTCGCGAAGGCGGAGCGGAGCAGGTCTTCCAGGCCCTGCGGGTCGTCGTTGGCGATCGTGAGGGCGTCGGGGGTGCCACCGGTGTAGTGGACGCCGTAGGGCGGATCGGTCCAGAGGCAGCTTGCCTGCTCCCCCGCCATGAGGTGATGGATGTCCTCGGACTTGGTGGCATCCCCACAGAGGAGGCGGTGCTTGCCGAGGTGCCAAAGGTCGCCCGGTTGGGTGATGGGAACAGAGGGGAGGGGAGGGGTCTCGTCAGGATCACCGAGCAGGGCACCCGGTGGAGCGTCGGCGGAAGCGAGGAGGTCGGCAAGTTCGTCCGGTTCCCAGAGATCCGACAGGTCCATCTCATCAGCCAGCGACGCCAAGACCTCGATATCCCACTCGGCCAGTTCGGCGGCACGGTTGTCGTGGAGGGCGAGTCGACGCTTCTGCTCCGGGGTGAGGTTGACGCGGCGGACGGCGACGAGTTCGGTGCCGTCGGCCTCGACGACCCGGATGCGAGTCAGGCCGGCCTGCATGGCCGCCTGAACGGTAGCATTGCCGGCGAGGATGACGCCGGCCTCGTCGACCACGACTGAGCGGGCGCCGCCCACCTCGCGGAGAGCGGCGACGATGGCGCCGACGTTGCGGCTGGTGTGCTTGCGGGCGTTGCGCGGGTCAAGAGTCAAGGCGTCCAGCGGCAGGATGTCGAGATCGGTCCTCTGACGATCATGCATCGTCGTGTCCTCGCCTTAACGAAGACGGGCCGCCCGGAGAGCTTGCTGCTCGCTCCGGCGGCCCGTGCGTCCACCACTCATTTGTTAGTGTCATTCTAGCAGATGCTGCTGCCGTCAAAGCCTGCCGCGAGTATAGGAGCCGACGATAGGCCAGATCCGCGCAGCACGGTTACAACTTGGTGGCCCGGGTGAAGACCGTCCCTATGCAGGGACCAATCTCCGACCGCCCTGGAAGGTACAACTCCTGTTCGACGAGGCCGACGCGACGTAGCCGGAGCAAGCTTGGCTCTCATGATCACTAGGCCAAGCGATGAGGATGGGCCCGCCACCCCAATGTAGAGATCAGCTTTCTAGGTTGGTCGTGAACGCATTTCGAGGAGAGCTTGATGAATAGCACCGCGAATGCGGGAGATGATCGACCATGACCAGGGGTGACGAGCCTATCAATGGGCCAGACGAGGACGTTTTCGACCGGGCACGGATGGCCGTCGCGATCGCATGCGAGATTCGGCGGATTGACGTCTTCCAAGGGGCGGTTGTCGGGGTGCTGGGACCTTGGGGCTCGGGCAAGACCTCGCTCATCAACCTGATCCGTAAGGAGTTGGGCAAGCCGCCGGCGGTCACCGTCCTCGACTTCAACCCCTGGTTGTTCTCGGGCGCGGACCAGCTCGTCGAGAGCTTCTTCATCGAGCTGTCGGCGCAGCTCCGTCTGAAGCCCGGCAAGCTAGAAGTGATCGCCAACGAGTTTGAACGCTACGGCGAGGTCGTCGCGCCGCTGCGCGCTCTGCCCGTCGTGGGAACCTGGATTGACGCGGTCCGCGGGGCGGGCCAAGCGTTCGGCAAGCTCCACGTGAGCCGGCGAAAAGGGGTCGCGGAGACCCGTAAACGACTCGCGGACAAGCTTGGCGACTTGAACGCTCCGATCATCGTCGTGGTTGACGACGTCGACCGGCTAAGTGCTGCTGAGATCCGGGACGTCTTTAAGCTGGTCCGGCTGACGGCCAACTTCCCGAACGTCTTGTACCTGGTCGCGTTCGACCGAGCCCGGATCGAGCGTGCACTCGCCGAGGACGGCCTGCCAGGTCGCGACTACCTGGAGAAGATCATCCAGGCTGCCTACGACATCCCCGAGGTTCCCGCCGCACTATTGGTGCGGCAAATCACCTTAGCCATGGACGAGGCCCTCGAGGGCCTCGTCGACCCGGGACCCTTCCAAGAGGACCGTTGGCCGGACATCTTCGCGGAGGTGATCCGCCCGCTCTTCCGCACCATGCGCGATGTCCGCCGATACGCCGCGTCGCTCCGGGGCACCGTCCAAAGCCTCGAGGGAAAGATCGCACTCGTCGACGTGCTCGGCCTAGAGGCGGTTCGCGTGTTCCTGCCTGATCTCTTCGCTGCGGTTGCTCGGTGCCGGGAAGAGCTCACCGACCCGTGGAGGGAGACGTTCTTCAACGAGCGCGAAGAACAACAGCGGGCGGAGTCGATTAAGACGCTTGTGGCCGTGCCGACGGGGAATCGAGACGTTGCCACAGCATTGATCCGGAGGTTGTTCCCGGCGGCGCTTCGCCACATCGAGAACCACCGTTACGGCTTGGAGTCACTGAGGGAATGGCAGCGTGAGCGACGGGTCGCCCATCCGGACGTTCTTGAGTACTACCTCGAACGGGTGGCGGGTACGAGCCTGCAAGCCTTTTGGGGAGCGGAAGCCGCTGTCCAACTCTTGACGGATCGAGAAGAGTTCGATGCCTATATGCGGGCGTTGGACCCCGCCGTGCGGGAGGACACCATTGGCGCGTTGGAAGCGTACGAGGGCGAGTTCCCGGTTGAAGCTGCGGAACCTGCGAGCATCGTCCTGCTCAATCTCCAGCCCGAGATCCCGGAACGCGCACGCGGAATGTTCGACTTTGGGTCACAGCTCGTGGTCGAGCGTGTTGTCCTCCGCCTGCTCCGTCGATTACCTACCCCAGAGGATGTCTCACGGTTGGTCCGGTCGGCATTGCCGGAGATCCGCACGCTCAGCGGGAGACGGACGCTGCTCGGGCTTGTTGGTCACGACGAAAATGCAGGGCATCAGCTCATCGATCATGGCACCTCTCTTGAGCTCGAGGCGTCGCTTCGAGGTGAAATCCGGGCGGCGAACCCGGAGGCTCTTGCGGCGGAGCCGGAGCTGTTCCGGCTGTTGTCGTGGGCCAAGCGCACAACCGAGGCGTCAGAGCCGCGACTCGAGTTGCCGACGGGAACCGTCCTCGACTGCGCGCTCCTGAAGGGAGCAGTGTCTGAGGAACGGAGTCGCTACCTGGGAACCAGAGCCGTCCGCGCTGAGAAGGTGCTTCTCTGGGACGGTCTCGTCGATTTGGTCGGGGGTGAAGACGCGGTTCGTCGGATCGTCGACGCGTGTCGAGAAGGCGATGATCCGGCGTTGATTGAGGCCATCGAGTTGGCTGAGAAGTACCTCAATGGCTGGAGACCGGGGCGTTCCTGATCGGATCCCGTTGCAGGACTCCCTCCATCACAAGTTGCTGGTCTCGCTGAGGATGCCAGTCGGATGCTTCCCGACCTCCGCTCGTGATCCAACCCGTGGGTGACTGACTCGCTCCAATCGGATGTCAATCGGTGTGTTCGTTGGCCAGTCGCATTAGCACCCCCCAATGGCGTGGACGCGGCACCCTGTGACCGCTGCGGACGAAGGAGCAATACCCTATCGACAGTCCTGTTGCCTCGGCTATCGCTCGGACGGGGACGTTCTGCAGCCGAGGACAAATGGAGCCGGCGAAGTGGCCGCAAATAACGAGGTCGACCAATGGCTCGTGCTTCTGGTCCCACCGTTGGACGGCCGCGACGTGTTCCGCGTTCCGCCTCCCTCGCTTCCGTCCCGCATCCCCACCATGAGCAGGGTCAGCTCCCTCGGCACGAAAACGCGCGAGGGCGGCCGGCCCCGCTGCCACGAACCGCGGCACGGTTTCTTCGAGAAGATAGGACTCGCGGAACCCATCGGAGCAGAACCGCCGTCGCCTCCCGCTCAGGGCCCCCCCACACTCTCGGCCCTTCTCGGGCACTAGATCGATCTCGCGCCGCTTGTCGTCATCCAACCGTCGGAGCCGCTACCGCCCGGCGCTCCGATTCGCCTGCCTGGGCGGCGTGGACACGCGTTTGCCGACGGGCATCGCCGCGACCATCTCGATCACCGGCGTGAAGGCCGCCCGCGAAAGCGCGGCCGTCGGCGCGAGGTGACTTGTCACCGGCCGCGTGAGCCGCACCGTCCCGTCCCGCTCCTCGAAGAAGTCGCTCTTGGCGAAGCGGGCGTCGCGCAGCCAGCCCCAGAGCTAGCGATCAACCTCGGGTCCGAGCGCCACCATCACCTCGAGGGCGAGCGAGTCGCGCGCCAGCTGTTCGGTGTGGAGGAAGTGGAGGTCGGGATCGACGCCGACCGCCAGCAAGGCGATCTGCGCCTCGACCTCGGGGCCTCCGCCCGCTCCGGCTGCCATGCCGTCATCCCCACGACCCATCCGTACGTCTCCGTGAGGCGAACGTTCATCACGCCCCCCACTTGCCGCGCCGATTACGCAAGTGATGCGGCGTGGTCCGAGAAGACGGCGGCGCCCTGGAACTGACGAGGGATGCCGCAGGCAGGGCAGGCAACCACCACCCGGCGCGTGTCCAGGTAGCAGCGGAAGGAAGACACCGCCGGATCGAGGACCAGGCTCCCGTCTCCGGTCAGCCGGCCGAGGACCGCCCCATGGGGATCGGGGCAGGCGAGATTGCGGCAGCGCCAAAGGTGGCGACTCACGGGGCCACCGGTAGGCACAGGAAGCCCCGGCCGCAGTCCATGGACGGCACCCTGCCGGGGGCTGGCAGGGGACCTCGGTAGCGCGGGCAGAGGCGACGGGTGCGAAGCATCGGCGCGAAGCCATCGGGGCCAAAGCGATCATCGCAGCAATGGCAGCGGATGTCGAGGCTCATGTGACATCCTCTCCTGGAGTGCGACGGACAGACTTCACCTCCTGGATGGTCCGCCCGAGCGGGGGGTGGCAGACCGGGCAGACGGTCATCTCCGGGTCGCGTTCGGACCGGCACGCGCGGCAGCGAAGCCCCTCTTGTGTGACCTCACCCTCGGGTCGCTTGCCCTCGTCAGGCTCGGCGTCGAAGATCGCCCGCGCCGCCGCCTCCCGCAGCACATCCGGATCAGCCAGGAGAGCGAGCACTTCCCCCCGCCGTGCCCGCACCCGACCCGCCAGCTCCGGCGGGAGGGCGCCCGGTCGGTGGCGGCAGCGGATGTGCCCACCGGCCACGTCCACGGCGATCCCCCGCGCATGGAGTTCGAGCAGCAGGGTGACGGCGCTCACAGCAGCGTCTCCTGGATCCCCCCGCCGCTGGCCCCGCCGCCTGCGTTGGCTCCGAAGATATGAAGATATGAAGCATTAGCGTGGTCCTCCGGGCAATGCTTCATATCTTCATTCTTCGCTCCCTGCGTCACCCCGTCCTCGGACTCCTCCTCCGCCCCGACCCAGCGCCACTCCTCGCGCGCACGCGCTCCCGTCGGCACGGATCGAGTCGCCGCCTTCCCCGCTGCCGCCAGCGAGGTTAACGCCACACTCAGGGCGCCGGCCTCGACGCTGCCTCCGAGCCGGCGGTGCAGCTCCGTCCGGCTGATCCAGCCGCCTCCCCCGTCCTGGAGGATGCGCATCACGCGCCCCATTAGCCCGGCACTCCCCCTCCCGCTACTGGCGCCGCTCGCACCGAAGGCGGGCAGCACACGGGCGAGGTGGTTGCGGAAGTACTCGACCACCGCGATCGCATCCAGCACCGTCCCCTCCCCCACCTCCCGCCCTAAGTCGTGGGGGTGGTGGAGGGCGTGCAACACCAGGGCGATCCGCGCGCACTGCCCCGGCAGTTTCGCCGCGCATCCCGCCGCCAGCCCCATCGCCCCCGCCACCAGGTCGGCGTTCTCGTCGAACCAGGCGGCGAAGGCCCGCTTGGCTCCCGGCGCTAGGTCGACCACCCGAGGCTCGTCGGGCGGCACCTTCGGCCGTAACTCGGCGAAGAGCGCCTCGGCGGCCTGGGTGGTGGCCCCGTCCACGGTCGCCTCCGTCCAGCGGGCGGGCTGGGCGTCGGGCCAGCACAGCCCGAAGCGGTCGACGAAGCCGTCGCGCCGGTTGGCCTCCTCGGCCAGCTCCGAGAGCAACTCTGGCTGGATACCCCCGACGACGGAGGCGGTCGGGCGGGGGACGTAGAGGGCCCCCGCCCCGCGCCGGTCGACCTTGAGCGGGGCACCGGCCCAGAGGCTGAGCCAGTTCTGACGATCACCCCCCTTGCGGTAGGCGTCGTGGCTCTTGACCCAGCCGACCAATTCGTCCCGCACCAGCGTCAGCCCCGGCGAGGTCCCGAGCATCGCCGCCAGCGCCTCAGTGGTGGCGTCGGTGGTGAAGAAGTGCTCCAACACCGGCTTGGGGGGAGATGGCGCCGGCGGCTTCTCCGCCTTTGCCGCCGCGGCATCCAGCTCCCACTGCTGCATTGCTGTTCGGAAGGTCTCCCAGGCCGCGCGCTGGAGGGCGTCGAGGGGGTGACGAGCGTGGTCGAGGGCGGGGCTCTTGCCGCTGCCAGGCTCGCCAATCACGGCCAGCCAGAGGATGGGACGGACAACCCAGCCGGCCTTGACCCGCAGCGCCCGGGTGTTGCCGATAGCACCGGCGGCGAAGGCGAGCAGCGGCACGGCCACCATATCGAACGGGACCCCGAGCGCCGCCGCCCCCGCCTCAACGTAGCGGCGGATCACCGCTGGGAAGACCTCGACCGGAAAGGGGGGTACCTTGGGCGCAGGACCGCGAGCAGCCTCCGACAGCGAAGCATGAAGAGAAGAATGAAGATATGAAGTATTGGGCGATGTCGCATCGGCGAGGTCGGCCTCGACCAGCGGCGGGGTTGCTCGGGCGAGGGCAAGCAACTCTTCCCTGCTGCGGCCGGCGGCGAGCCAGTCGCTGACGTCACCTTTCGGGGGCAGACCGGGCAGGTCGACGATCCGGACACTGGCCGCTGCGCCGAGCAGCGCCCGGGCGACGTGCTGGACGCGGGCTTGGCCCGGGTCGTCGTTGTCGGCCAGCAGAGCGACGTGGCGATCACGCAGAGCGGCGGTGTACGGGGCCAACCAGGGGGCAGTCGCGCCGCCGACGGTGGTGGTGGCGGTGAAGCCGAGGGCAGCTAGGGCGTCGGCGTCCTTCTCCCCCTCGGGCAGCCAGACCGGACCCGTGGAGGCCAGCAGCTCGGGCAGGCGGTAGAGAACCCGCCCGACACCGGTGAGATCGTGGATCCAGCCGCCGCGCCCGTCGGGGCGGCGCTGGAAGAAGCCCTTCGGGTCGCGGCGGACCGTCTGGTACAGGAGGGTCCCGTGGGCATCGACGTAGTCGTAGGTGACGACGCCCGATCGGCCCCGCCCGTTGGCGCCCTGGGACGAGGACCCGAGGACGGTGGGCGAAGCCGGTGAGGGGAAGAGGTCGCGGGTGGCGAGACCGAGCGTGGCCAGGATGGCCTCGGGGGGGCAACCGGCGTGGCAGTGGAGCAGGACGCGGCCGTCCTCGCCGAGGGCGAGGCTGAGGCTGGTGGTGCTCTCGCCACCGTGGACCGGACAGCGGTCGCGCCAGCCCCGGCCGGTCCGCCGCGCCGTGGGAAGTTGCGCCAGGACCCGGCCCAAGGGGTCGCTCATCGGGCAGCTCTGCAGGTTACTGGGCGCCCGGCCTCCAGGTCCTCCGCGGAGGGGGGCGGCCCTAACTCGGACTCGCCCCCTGCGGTCTCGCCAACTGGTGGGGCAAGGAGGATCTGCCAGAGGCGATCCCAGGCGGCACGACGAGCGGCGATGGGTAGCGGCGCCGGGCCGCGGGGGTTAGGCCGCCCCATCGCCCGTCCCCGCTCGCCGCGCGGTCTCCCCAGCCAGG
>JAUJMG010000152.1 GCA_030446955.1 Thermomicrobiales bacterium | reverse complement strand
CCTGGAACGACACGATCACCTTTCCTTGCGTCACATCAATCATCATCACTTCATGCTCAAGCATCGTTGGATGCTTCCGTAAACTCGCATACATCCAGATTATGCGGTCATGTCACTGTATTTCGAGGATTTGGTCCCGCTGCTCTCATCTCCTTCTGCCAACCATCAGTATCAGTATGTACGCAGCGTTGATATAGTGACGGGCACGGGTCACCATAAGGAGACCAACACTGGTAAGGAAGGTGCTCACATGCGCCGTATCGGAGTATTGCTGCTTGCCGCCGTCATCATGTCTGGGACGCTGATTGTGGCAGGCGGTACGTTCACCACCGCCCAGGACGCGACGCCAGCCGCATTGACAGAGCATCCGCTCGTTGGCACGTGGACGCTCGCTATCGAGGGCGAGGAGTATCCCTCGACCCTTGATGTCTTTTCGGCCGATGGCACCTATGTCGAGGCAAGTAGTATCGACGGCTTCGGCGCTGGAGCCTGGGAAGCGACCGGAGAGAACACCGCAAACCTGACGTTCCGGGTCATTCACGTAGACGGTACGGCGGTCATTCGCGCGACGTTAGAGGTCGCCCCCGACGGGCAGTCGCTGACCGCCACCTATACCGTGGAGACTATCGCGCCCGATGGAACAAGTAGCGGCGAACTCGGCCCCGGAACGGCTGAGGGCACGAAGGTCACAGTGGAGCCGCCGGGCACCCCCGTCGGTCCGCTCGACGGAACGTTCGAAGATATCTTCGGCGAGGACGTCTTCGGCGGCGAATCAGCAGCGACACCTACTCCGGCGGACTAGTTACGCCGCATCCCGAGGAACGTCTCAGCGCTCCATGGTCGTGCTCGCCCCAGGTAGTGCACTGGTCTGCTCGCGATCAGAAACCAGACATCGGAGGACTTTGGAATACTTTCCGGGATGGACCCGAAGGCGATCGCGGAGCGGTACGCTGACCGGATCGCAGTAACCCGGCATGACCCACAGTGTGGATACATCGAAATCCTCATGACGGCCCTGCCGGGGGTCCAAGGGTTTGGAGCTTGGCTGGGGAAGCGGCAGGCTCACAGCCAGTCGCTTGGCCCATCGATCCATGTGCCATCGGTCCAGGTACAGGCCAGGCGGGCTGGAATCGCGGATTGCGGCAACCGCTGGGCGACTGGATCATACAGCAAAGCGAGATCCCCCGGGTGTGTCGGCATGGACGCCTTCAGGACAACGCGAAGCGGTGCGTAAGCGACGACCCCACGGCAGTAGGGGAATATTTGTGCCTGTCTCCCAGACGATCGCTTGTGAAATACCGATCTTCGCATCACCGATAGCTCAGTTTTGGTTCCCGTTAACACGATACACCTGATGAGTGCCAATTGGACTCACTCTACGCTTCACGGCACATGCGCAGGACAGGTGACAGCCACCTTGCCGTAGCCGCAAAGCACCGGATTTGCCCGCGTGTGGAGTTGCGTGCTCCGGCATAGAAGCCCAGACTATTGGCGCTGTGCCCCGCAAAATATCCGATTTCTTCGGCTTCGATCAGTTCCAGCTTCGCATTTGGGCAATGCATTGAGTGATTAACTGCCCGCGTATCGAACCAGGTAGAAGGTGGCACCTCCGTTCGGTTAGGAGACCATATGGACGATCTCCCACAAGTAGGAACTCGTCGTACTGATTCGCGTTGTTGACGAAGAAGCCGATCATCTCTCGTGGGCCTGCCTGCTATCACCAGTAGTCTGACGACACCAGTGGATACCGCGCATGTGCCGCGAACACGACGAAGAAGGCGGTGATTGACATTGCTATAGGTGAGGAGCATCATGGCGGCACTGGGCCCCCATATTCAACGGCCTTCCTTCGGGAAGAGTCGCCGTACGATAGTCGTCACAGGTTTCACATAATCCATGGCGTGTTAGCTGCTCCGGTAGCGACCAACTACGTGAAAGGAGGGATTATGCCGATCCAGCCTCGGGACACGATTGTCGGCCGGCGACGCGGCTCCGCCGCCGATGCGATGGCTTTCGCCCAAGCCATCGGTTCCGAGCGCCTCGACCAGGTCAAGGCCTACGTCACCGAAGCCTACGCGCTCGCCCCCCGGGCCGGGATCGATCCGGCGATTGTGGTTGCCCAGAGCGCCCTCGAAACGGACAACTGGCGCGACAACCACTGGCGCGAGAAGCTCAACCCCGCCGGGATGGGTGTAACCGACGCCTTCAACTTCGGTCACGGCTGGGACTCTGGCGCCGATGCCGCCCGGGGCCAGATCGTACACCTCTGGCTCTACGCCCGGGGCAAGCCGCTGCCCAACGCCCTTGTCCCGCATGCCCACCTCGATCCCCGGCGTGACGCCATTCCGCAGGACCATCTTGGTCGGGCCCCAACCCTTGAGTCCCTGGGCGGCAAATGGGCCACCCAGGACGATTACGGTCAGCGCATCGCCAACCGCTCAGGCGATATCTTCCCTAATCTCCCGGATCAATCAGAGGAGTTACCAATGGCCATGACCGCCCATCGATTTGTGGGACTCGACCGGGATGTCTTCCTGCCGGACGATATCGATGTGATCATTGATATCGTGCCGGACAACAAGATCGGCTGGGTTCGCAGCGGGGTGCGCGAAACCGGTCAAACCTTTACCACTTTCCACGATACCGGTACTCCTGGTTCGACAGCGAGGGCGCAGCGGAACTATCTCCACAATGGTCCCACTTATCGGGACGAGAAGACCCGCGAAATAAAGCGACGCCTGGTTGGGTTCAATTTCGCAGTCGACGACCAGCGCATCTTCCAACTCACACCCCTCAACGAACAGACGTGGGCCGCCGGCTCGTCGAACGGCAACCGTATTTCCTGGGCCACCGAGCAATGCTATGGCGGCGACATCAACTTCGAGCGATCGCTCCGGAACGCCATTGCCCTCCACGCCGGATTGATCGCTGCCAAGGGCTGGTCCACCGACACTGCGTTGGTGCAGCATCGGCATTGGAAGGACAAGAACTGCCCTGGGCAAATCAGGAACAAGGGCATCTGGACCTCCGTGCAACGTCAGGTGGATGACGGGGTCCGCGCGATCCGTGGCAATGGCGGTGGCGTCCCTAGCGTTGCCGATCCCGAACCCATTCCGGAGCTCGTGCCCTTCCACAAAGGTGACCTGAATACCACCCCGGCCATGGTGCGGGCGGCCGATGGCACCACCTTCTTCTTCGTGAGCGACCGGGTCAAGGCGATCCGGGCCACGCCGCGGCTGCAACGGGGCAATCCCAACGGCAAGCGGGTTGGCCCGGACGTGAAGGTCGGTGAAGCATTCGACGTGACGTGGATCTTCGAGAGCAGCGCCGACAACGAGCTCTATTACGTCACGCCGTTCTACACGCGGATCAAGGTGGCCGACACCGTGCGCCTCGGGGATCGACCCGGACCCGCGCCAGCCCCATTGGCAGTGCCAGAGGAGTTGGAAACTACCGGAACCCCAGTGCCCGCAGTTGAGGGCGAGGCACCCGCTGAAGAGGACGAAGAGGCTCCCGGGCACTGAAGTCCGAGCCACCAGCCGGGTATCCGGTCCCTTGTGAGGAGCGATCAAGACATGGACGAGGTGACGATCGAGTATGGTGACGGCACGCTGCACATGAAAAAGAGCGCCAGCCTCATTGCCGTGAAGGCCAAACCAGGGACCGGGTCCGAAGCATTGGCACGCCTGGCGCCCCAGATGGCCACCTCCGCTGACCCGGTACAGCAACTCGGCGGCTTCCAGGTGCTGCGCGTAGACGACGCAGCCGGGATCGGTGTCGAGGACAGCTTGGACATGCTGCGCGCCAGTGAGGAAATCGAGGTAGGCACCCACGTCTTCGAAACGTCGGACGATGGCGTGCCGTTCGTGCCGACTGGGCAGCTCTACGTTGAGTGCGCGCCGGACGCATCGGACGAGGCCGTCCAGGGGTTGCTGGATGAGCATAGCCTGGAAATTGTCGAGGCGCGTGACGACCGTACTTTCATCGTTCAGGTAACCCCTCAGTCCGCCAATCCGATCAAGACGGCTGCGGCGCTCCAGCAGTCCCCCTTTGTCGAGGTCGCGGAACCTGACTTGGCCACGCTCGGGGTCGTGAAGGAGATCGCCGCCGGGGGCCAGTCGCCGCCATTTGCGTTGCCTGCGGACGAACTCTTGGCCGAGCAATGGCATCTGCGGAACACGGGCCGGCACCGAAACACACGCATCGGATTCGTGGCAGGCGCCGACGCGAGGGTGGCAGCTGCTTGGGAGTATGCCAAGAGCCTCGGCGACACCACGGTGGTGGTGGCTGTCATCGACGACGGGTTCGATCTGAAACACCCGGATCTCAGCGGCGATGGCAAGATCGTGGCGCCAGTCGATTTCACGCGCAACTCCAATGAGCCCCTGCCGGACCTCCTCGGCGAGGACTGGCACGGCACGGCCTGCGCCGGCGTGGCCGTCGGCAACGCTGACAGCAAGGGCATCGTCGGGGCGGCGCCGCATTGCCGCTTGATGCCCGTGCGCTGGGGCCGGAGCCTGTCCGACCGGGAGATCGAGAACTGGTTCGGCTGGGTGGCGCAGCAGGGCGCATGGGTCGTCAGCTGCAGTTGGGGTGCCGCGGCGAAGAATTTTCCGCTGTCCACGCGTATGCGACGTGCGATCACCCGGTGCGCCCGCGACGGGCGGGCGGGCCTCGGTTGCGTGATCGTGTTCGCGGCAGGCAACGCCAACCGCAATGTGAATGATCCGGCCGCGGGGACGCTCGATGGGTTCGCCATTCACCCGGACGTCATCGCCGTCGCCGCTTGCAACAGTCTGGATCAACGGTCCAACTATTCTAACTTCGGTGAGGAGATCTCGGTCTGCGCTCCGTCCAGCGGCGCTCCCGGTTGGCGGATCACCACCGCGGACGTGATGGGACGTTTCCTGCACGGTGGCGTGTGGCACGAGGCTGGTTACAGCCCCGGTGCCTTCACGAATGAGTTTGGGGGGACCTCAAGTGCCTGTCCCCTCGTTGCTGGGATCTGCGCTCTCCTGCTAACGATCCAGCCCCAGCTGAAGGGGACCGAGGTCAAGGCGCTGATTGAACGGACCGCGCGCTCGGTCGGAGACCCGGCCACCTACGACGCCAACGGCCACTCTCCATTCCACGGCTACGGCTGCGTCAACGCCCAGGCGGCGGTCCAGGCGCTCGTCGGGGAGGACGTTCAAGCGTAGTCTGGGCATCATCTCCATGTTCGCCACGGAGGGCATGAAGCTTACCGAGACGCCACTGAGCGCTTTGATGCGGCGGACAAGTGAGCACTCACCTGTCGCACATGTGACCATCGGGTCGAAGTACTGGATGAGCATGGGGCTCCACTCAAGATCAGCGAGATCCAATCCAAGGCGGAGCGTTCTCACCGGCGGTGGGGGATGGGGTCGTCTATGTCGGGAGCTGGGGCGGTAGCGTCTACGCCGTGGATGCCAAAACGGGACGAGAGCAATGGAGTTTTGTGACAAACGGTGCGATTTTCTCTTCACCAGCGTTGGCCGCCGACGTCGTCTACGTTGGCAGTTGGGACACTCATCTCTACGCCTTGGATGCCGCGAGTGGGATGGAGCAGTGGCGTTTCGCCGCCGGACGTGCGATTTCAGCGTCTCCCGCTGTGGTCGATGGGACCGTCTACATTGGCAGTGATGACGAACATGTCTATGCGCTCGAGGCCGCTAGTGGTGCAGAACGATGGCGCTTTGCAACCAATGGTGTCGTTTCGGGCTCCCCGACAGTCACCGATGGCGTGGTCTACGTCGGCAGCTGGGATACTTATCGCTATGCCATAGACGCGCGAACCGGGTCGGAGCGATGGCGCTTCAAAACTGACAACGCGGTCGACACGTCGGCAGCGGTAAGCGACGGGGTCGTCTACGCCGGCAGTGTCGACGGCAACGTCTACGCGGTTGGTGCGGAGCCGGATATCGTTCAGCGCGCTCGACTGGACGAAGGTAGCCCCGATGCCACGCCGTCACCGTAGCGTCTCTAGACAGGCCATGTGAAATGGCCAGACCCGAGTAGCCGCTTCAGGCCGGACGTTCGCCTAGTCGACCTTGGTATGGAGGCTCCGAGGTGCATTCGTGGTTAGGGGTGCCTACCGACGGTCTGACCCGAATCGGTGCGTGGAGTAACGGGCGAGGACCCGCCTTGCACCGAGGCCCTTGCTCATCACTGAAGCAGCACTTTGCTCTTGCGCTTCCGCAACAAACCACGGAAGGAGACTGTGATGAAGCGGATTGTGATCTGTGAGGATGGAACCTGGAACGTCCCGGACCGTAAGGACGGTGACGAGGTGAGTCCAAGCAACGTCGCCAAGCTCGCATCGGCGGTTAAGGGAGAACATGAAGGTGTTCGGCAGATTGTGCGTTACCATGCTGGCGTCGGGACTGGGAAATGGGATCGAATCCGCGGGGGGGCCTTTGCACGGGGGCTGTCGAAGCACGTTCAGGAAGCATATCGATCCATTGTGGAGATATACGAGCCCGGTGACGAGATTTTCCTTTTCGGGTTCAGCCGGGGGGCCTTCACCACTCGCAGCACGGCGGGGCTCATTCGAAATAGCGGGGTGTTGAATAGGGCCAATATCGATAAGGTCAAGGATGCTTACGATCTCTATCGCTCGCACAAGAGTGAGACAGCACCGAGGAAGATCGAGGCGCATCTCTTCAGACGGCAGTATTCACACGAGGTGCGAATCAGGTTTATTGGAGTCTGGGATACCGTTGGCGCCCTTGGCATCCCCGAGGTGCCATGGTTTCCGATTCGATCCGAGCGGATCAACAAGCGGTGGACGTTCCATGATACCGATCTCAGCACGTTTGTGGACAACGCATACCAGGCACTGGCTATCGACGAGCGACGTGCCCAGTTCAAACCTGCCATTTGGAAAAAGCAGGACGACGCCCCTGATGAGCAGCAATTGGAACAAGTCTGGTTCGCGGGCGTGCATTCGAACGTCGGTGGTGGCTACCAGGACCACGGCCTGTCCGATATCACGTTCCTGTGGATGAAGGACAAGGCTGCAGCCTGTGGTCTGGGCTTTGAGGCTGAGTACATCGCGCAGCACTTCCAGCCCAATCACCTCGGGGCAACGCGTGACTCACGAATTGGACTTTATAAGCTCCCATTCTTGGCAGGACCGTACGAAAGGCCCATAGGTGAAGAGGCAAGGGGCAACGAATCTATTCATCCGAGTGTCCTCAGACGACGAGCGGAAATGCGAGATCCGGTGTACGAGCCTTCGAACCTTTCCAGATACCTCGAAACACATGGTGGCGACCAGAATAAGGGTTAGCCGTCTTGGCCGACTGTGAACGGATGAGCGGGGGGGGTATTCGCGACTGAGGATTTCCCGCCCCTCAACCGTGGTCGGCCCTGTCCTGACCAGTCGAACAAGCTGGAGGCAGGGAGCGAGCACAGCCCGGACAGTGTGTGCCGCTCCTGAGTGTAATCCACGAATCTCGGCATGCATCGGCCCCTGCCTATCACGCTTTCTGACACGCCGGAGCTGTCTCACAAACGGTGGATTGTCGGACTCCGTACCCCCGTGTGAGAGATGGAGAGACAGGAGCGGTGACCTCATCGTCGCCGTGGCCGCTGCCTGCCGACCGAAGCCGCGCCGATCGCGCGGGGTATCCTCATCAGGAACGCGCTCAAGGTCGGTGGTAAGGCCACGCGCCTCCGGTGCGGCTGACCTAGACAACCCCGGCAAACGTGAGGAGGTCGCCCACGTCGAACTGGCCGGGCGTGGGGGCGACAGATGAGGCCGGACGAAAGCCCGGATCCCGCCGCAGGTAGGAGCTCTGATCTCGCTCCAGCAGACCCACCAGCACCTCACCGATGATCCGGCCGCCGACCTCACCAAGCGCTTGGCCCATCGATCCTTGTTCCGTCCGTCCCGGGGGTGAGCGACAGTGCGTCCTAAACCTGTCCATCTCGGCCCGGAGTACGCAGCCCAGTTCTCCGATCCGAGTGTCGTTGCCGCGTACCACCTCCGGCCGCCCTACTCACCGGAAGTGTTCGATGTGCTCGCCGGTCTCGTCGTTGACGAGCCGCGTGCCGTACTTGATGCGGGGTGCGGAACGGGAGAGCTCGCACGCGGTTTGGCGAGGAGGGTCGCGCCGGTTGATGCGCTCAACCCGTCCGCCGGCATGCTGGCCAAAGGGCAAGCGTTACCCGGCGGGCGCGGCCAACCTCGTCTGGATTCACGGATGCGCGAAGACCGCGCCGTTGAACCCACCCTACGCCATGATCGTTGCCGGCGCGCGCCTGCACTGGATGGCGTGGGACGCTGTGCTCCCGCGCTTCCGCGACGCGCTCACGCCGCGCGGCCTCTTGGCTATCGTCGACAACCGGGAGGCACCCCCTAGATGGGATGCCGACCTGCGATCGGGTCGGTGAGCTGAAGCAGCGCGAATTGTTCCGGCTTCTTGGCTTGCACGAAACTGCGCCGGTGTGGTTCGAGCAGCGCCTGGCAGAGTATGTCTAGTCGTTCCACGCGCGAACCGGCCTATCTCGAGATCGGATGGACCCGATCGATGCCAAATCAGTCCACCACGACCCTACCGCTGATCGAGCCCCATACATTCGGCGGCTTCGCACGACGGCGCATCATTGCACCGCTTGTCTAGAGCGGTGGTCATACGTCATACCCGGCGGCGTGGTAGAAACCGCGGCTGTCG
>JAUJMG010000151.1 GCA_030446955.1 Thermomicrobiales bacterium | reverse complement strand
TACGCGTCGATGAAGAGTTGACCCCGCTCAGCCGCGAGCCCTACGGCGGATCGGAAGTCCGCGAAGGTGACGACCAGCAGGAGTGTCCCAACCAGACGCCCGACGACAATTCCCCGGCGCATCCGTTCCCCCCTCGCACGACCGCCCCAGGCCCCGGCCCCAGTTGGCCAAGCCAGCGACTCCGAATGTCGCTTCCGGCGGTAAGCCGGAGGATCCTAACAACGGTTCAATAGCTTCGCAATGCCTGCGAAAGGGAATATGGTGGACGCAGAAATGTTTGCTGCTCGCTACCGCCTCCCGTACACTCGGAATGCCGTCAGTGCCGGCGGAGGAGCAATGCCGATGGTCGATGAGGGCGTGGCTCGCGATCCTTGGAGCGGACCGCCGGCTGTCGCGCCTGCTGTGTCCGGGCCTGATGATGCGAGGCTGGACGCGGCGCCGGCCGAGACCCCGCGTCCAGCCATTGACATCCGAGCGATTCTCTTCACCGTGGCAGACGGCGCGCTGCTCGTTGCCTTGGGTCGACGCGACGTGGGGTGGGGGCTTCCCCGCGGCGATCCATCTCCGCTGGACACGCTCGACGCGTCGGCGCGGCGGATCGTTCGCGAAGGTACCGGACTCCAGGAGCAGTATCTAGAGCAGCTCTACACACTCAGTGTCCGCGAGACGCCCGACTGGACGATCATTGTCGGCTACATGGCTCTGGTTTGCTCTGGAGCGGCTCCGCCGCCGCCCCAGGCTGGCACATGGCACGACGTCACCACGCTGCCGCCGCTCTCTCACGCGGACCAAATGGTGATTGACTATGCTCTGGTCCGTCTCCGGGCGAAACTGGGCTATACCAACGTGGCGTTTCACCTGCTCCCACAGACGTTCACGTTGAGTGAACTACAGGGCGCTTACGAGACGATCCTCTCCCGCCGCCTGGACAAGCGGAACTTTCGCCGCCGGGTCATCGCCTCCGGTATCCTTTCCCCAACCTCCGAGAAGCGCCGCGACGGCAGTCATCGGCCAGCCGTTCTGTATCGCTTCCGGGCCAATGAGGACCACGAGACGCACCTGACCCCCCCGTGGGCCGAAGGGACCTGATGGTCGACCTAACAGTGCAGATGACCGGCTTGAAGACGACCTACCCGTACGAGCGATCGAGCCGGTTCCGCGGGAGCGGGACTTGTCCCATGGCCTCTCGCTCTATTCGAATCAGGTGCTATCGATCGTGACAGCCACGATCGGGCTTGTCGCCGCTCGGAGCAAGTCGGAAGCGGAAGAACTATCGCGGGAGATCGACACCTGGCTGATCGGCCGCGGCTGCCGCGTCGTGTCTGAGGAGGAGTTGGCCGTCGACGCTGGCCGCTCAGCCGACGCGATCGTGGTACTCGGCGGAGATGGCCTCATGATGCGCGCCGCCAACTATTACCCGGATGTTCCGCTGCTTGGCATCAACTTTGGGAAGGTTGGTTTTCTCGCCCTGGTGGAGCGCCGAGAGTGGCAACAGGCGCTGGAGGCACTGGTCGAGCGGAATTTCACTGTGTTGGAGGGCTCGACGCTCGCCGCGACGGTCGTTCGCGGGAACGTTCAACTCGACCAGGGCTGGGCCATCAACGATGTGGTCATCCGGGGCGGGCTGCGGATGGTCGAGGTTGAGGTCTACATCGACGGGCACTTCGTCAACACGTATCCCGGCGACGGCATGATCGTCGCCACTCCACACGGAAGCACCGCGTACTGCATGGCAGCCGGCGGCCCCATTTTGACGGCAGGCGTCCGCGGTGTGGCCATTGTGCCAATCTCGTGCCACTCACCGATTCGCACGCCCTTCGTGGTTTCGGAGGAAGGGCTGATTGAACTCTCCTTCGCTAGCGACCACCAAGCGTCTCTCATCCTCGATGGGCGACCGACTCTGGAATTGATCGAGGGCGACCTCGTCCAGATCCGCCGCGGGGCTCACACATTCAAACTCGTCGCGCTGGCGTCCACGAACTTCTACGAAGGGTTTCGAACCAAGTTCAACTTCCAAATCCGTCCGAATGCCGTGCCAACCCGCCGCTCACGGCGAATGGGCCGTTAGACACCACCGCCACGGGCAGTATGCATCGGATCCGCCCGCCACCGTCGGCGCGGCGGGCACAAGACCATCGGGCTCTCACGCCGCTCAGCCAACACCCCGCGGTGTTGCCCACGAAGAGCTAATCGCCTTCTGACCGACGACTGACTGCCACCGCCTCAAGCTGCTCAGTTGACCCGCCTTCGGAAGCCGTAGCGGTTCCATCTGTCCCATCCGCGCTGGTGGTCTTGCCAGGGAACGATCCCGCGTTCACACCGTTCGATGGGGTGCCAGTCACGCGGGCGAATCGCGGAGTCTTCCGCTCTGAGCCCGTCGCTCGGCCGTCCCCAACGGTTGAAGGAAGGGCAAGATCCTTGTCTGTCGCTCGTTCCCCATCAGATCCTACAGGAAGCCGATCACTACCTTCGCCAATGACCCCTAGCCGACGACTCGTCGTGTAACTGCGGAGGCGATCGATCCGCTCGGCCAGTGTCTTAGCTCCTACCACCACCGTAAATGGTGCCGGTTCAGCTACCTCCTGAAGCTCTGATCCTGCGGCAGCCGCCGCGACTGCGGGTCCAACTCCGTCATCCTCCACAGGAGCAGAGATGGCGGCAGGATCCGACACGGTGCGCTCGCTCGGTACCGACGCCGGAAGGCTGCGACGACGCCGCAGGTTTGGGGCGGTCCAGCGGGAGGCTGGTTCTTCAACCGGTGGCGCAGCCGCATCCTTATCGTGCTGCACCACGCCGCAATAAGGACAGAGTGCCCACCGCAAATCGACCAGGCGGCCGCACGCCCCGCACGCATCCCGGAGCCGCGCATGGCAGTGCGGGCACAGCACAAAATCGTCATGCACGTAGTGATGGCACTCAGGGCAGAGTGGCAATTCCTCCAGATCCTGCAGAAGATACTCCTCCTCCAGGGAGCGCTGGAACGCCGCGTCAAGCGTTTCCTTGGGCCGAAGAATCAGGTACAGCGGCAACCCCACAAAGGGGAAAATCACCGCCATCAGGGTGGACACCACCTGGGTGACCACGCTTCGGCTCCGTGCCTCGATGTCGCGGAACGTCCAGACGATGGACGCCCACCACAGAGCAATAGCGTAGGCACCAGCCAGCGCGAGCAGCAATTGAGCGCCGCGCGCGAGCACTGCCTCCATTCTTTGATCCCCTTCCTCGCCCCGCCATGACAGCTAGGCGATCCGTTCGTACCGCTCCACCCCGAGGACGAAGACCGTCGCGCCGCCGACCTGAACCTCTACCGGATTCGCGACGTAGAACTCCCCCGGCTCCATGATTGGCATCAGCGGGTTTACGAATCGCGTGCGGGAGTGGCAACTCTGTTTGATAATCCGGAGCACCTCCGCAGTGTGCTCCTCTTGAACGCCTACGAGCAGTGTGACGTTACTCTCCCTCAGGAATCCACCAGCACTGTTGACCTGAGTAGCGCGGAATCCCCGAGCCGTCAGCGCACGGAGCAGACCGTCGGCATCGCTCCCCTGAACCACAGCGACAATCAACTTCATCGCGTTTCAACCACCGTCGCGCGTGCATCTCCTGTCAGGCCATCCGGATCGACCGGTGGAAACAGCGGCAGTCGCGCAGCGACCGCCTCCATTACTCGATTCGCAACGATCTCTGGCGGCCCGTCCGCGTCGACCACCGCCCAGCAAGCGGGATCGGCGTCAATCAGATCGAAGTAGGTGCTCCGAACCCTCTCGTGGAAGGCAACTCCTGCCCGGTCAAGGTGGTTCACCGCTTCCGAGCCGGACAGGCGGCGGGCAAGACCAACTTCAACAGGCAGATCGAGCAGAATGCGAAGATCGGGAAGGAGGCCGCCCGTAGCGAATTCCTGCACGCCAAGCAGGCTCGCGAGCGGAAGACCTCGACCGCCGCCCTGGTACGCCAGCGTCGAGTCGACGTACCGGTCGCAGACGACGACCGAACCCGAGGCCAGCGCCGGCAGCAGAACCTCGCGGACATGCTGAGCTCGGGCCGCCGCATAAAGCAACGTCTCCGCCTCTGCCAGGATAGCATAGGCCCCAGGAGCCAACAGTAAGTCCCGTATCTGCTCCCCGAGGGCCGTCCCCCCTGGCTCCCGCGTCAACAGGACAGGCTTGCCCGCCGCCTGAAGCCACTCCGTGAGCAAGCGAGCCTGGGTACTCTTCCCGGCGCCTTCTGACCCTTCTAAGGCGATGAAAAAGCCCGTCACGCTCTGTTACATGCCCTCACGGTAGATCTCGACCCGCCGGTTGGGCTCGCGCCCGCGGCTCCGAGAGGCCAGGTTGTAGCGGTCGGCAAGCTCGTGCTGGAGTCGCCGGACGTACGCGCCCTGCGGCGCGAGCGACACGGGAGGCGCGCCATCAATGACGGCCCCAATAGCCTCCTCAGCCTCGAACATTGCCCGCGTCACCGCGTCCTCGCTTTCCCTCGGGGGTTCATCCTCCTCCGCGGGGATCACGCTGGAGAGCCCGGTGCGCCGCGTGGTCGCGCTCGGGAACAGGCCGACCAGGACGCTCTCCATCTGCGTCCCCGTATTGGATCGAAGCACGTAGACCGGTGTCCCACGCCCCTCCGCCTCTCGAAGCGGCTGCGGCTTGCGTCGGTAGTAGTTCTTGAGGGTGATGACGAGATCAGCGTCACGCAAATCCCGGACGATGGCGGCCGGAACCCCGAGCTGCGTAATGGCTTGCTCGAGCCGATTGCGACTGACGCCGAACGGGTAGAGACGAAGGGGCTTCGCCGGCGTCCCCCTCCCGCGGGGCATGAAGGGCGCCACGGGGGCTGCTGCTGAACCAGCATCCTCCACCACCATGGCGTCGAGCGCCGACTGCCGACCCATGGCTGGTTGACGCGTCGTGATGTCGACGATGCCCCGCTGATGGGTTGGAGCTGAACCGCCAGGCTGGCGGGCCGGCTGGGTCGGGTCACGGCGAGCAGCATCGGCGCTCGTGATCGCTACCTCGCCATCATCTGCCCGGCGACGCTGTTCCGGCCGGACTGGGGCGTTGCGGAGAATGGCGTCGACGGTAGCCGCGACATCACGGTGGACCGCCACCTCGTCACGGCTGATGATCTCCACCATGACGTTGAAGGTGGGCGGCGCCTTCCGCTCCAGAATGGACTTCTGCGTGCCGCGACGACGCGCCTCCTCGTCCGACAGCGTGACCGACTGAATCCCGCCGATGAGGTCCGACAGCGTCGGGTTCATCATGAGATTCTCGAGCGTGATGCCGTGCGCCGTACCGATCAGCTGCACACCTCGCTCGGCGATGGTGCGTGCTGCCATCGCCTCCAACTCGGTGCCGATCTCGTCGATGACGACGACTTCGGGCATGTGATTCTCGACCGCCTCAATCATGACAGCATGCTGAGCCGTCGGGGTCGGTACCTGCATCCGCCGGGCCCGGCCGATCGCCGGGTGCGGTATATCTCCGTCTCCAGCAATCTCGTTGCTGGTGTCGACGATCACGACCCGCTTGCGCAGGTCATCTGCGAGCACGCGCGCCGTCTCACGGAGCATCGTGGTCTTGCCCACACCGGGGCGACCGAGCAGCAGAATGCTCTCGCCGGACTCGATCAGGTCCCCGATGATCGCAATGGTGCCGTAGACGGCTCGCCCGATCCGGCAGGTGAGGCCGACGATTTCGCCCTTCCGGTTACGGATCGCCGAGATACGGTGCAGGGTGCGTTCAATGCCCGCGCGGTTGTCCTCGCCGAAGTGCCCGATCCGGTCAGAAACGTGTGCCAGATCCTCCCGCGTGACGTCCTGCTCCGTCAGCAACACTTCCTCGTCCTGGAACCGAGCTTCAGGCTGGCGGCCCAAATCAAGAATGACCTCGATCAACCCGCCGCGCTCGGTGTCAGCTTGAAGCGCCGCCAGCGGCTCCCCCAAGCGGGGCGGCATGACGGCGAGCAGATCGTCGAGGTTGTCCGTCACCTCCTGCTCGTAATCCTTGCGATCGAAACCGGGCGACGTGTGGGCCTGGTGCGGCATGCTGCTCAATCGCTGCTCCTGCGCGGTATGGAGCGCCGGTCCGGGCCAGCGCCTGCCTAAAAAGAGCCACGGGGGCGTGGTACAACCGGCGCGGTTACGACACCGGTACGCTCACGTAGCGGACTCGTCTCGCGGCTGACCATGAAGAAACGAAGGAACCCTCTTGGGCAACTTCTCCATGACGTCTATATGGAATGGGATCGCGTCGGTGGCCGGCGATCTTACACTGGCCGTCGTGTACTTGACGTGCAAGTCTTGATCGAGCATCGGGATGAAGCCCCGATCCACGAGAGCCGTGAGTGCCTCCTGCTGATAGTGGCGAACGACAGCATAAACACGTTTGACAGGCCGAGCACCGACGCCGGCCAGCGCCCCATCGATCAAATCCCCCAACACCTCAATTCGGTCCGGATGGTAGACACATTCCAAAATGTGGTTCCCGTCGCGGGACGCAACGCGAGCGTACCCGAGAACGTGGTAACCCTCCTCAACGAGCCACCCGCTCACTCCGGCAACCGCCGGATGTCGATTGGACGGTGCCACCTCCCACCGGTGGCTGGTGAAGGCCTCCGCATACTGCACTTGGCGCGGCACCGCGGCGCTGTAAAGCTGATGGATGGCCCAGGTGTCGGCCGGTTCCTGCGCTCGGAACCCGGTCGAACAGCGACGAGCGCGCAATCCCTGCGCCACCAGCACGGTCTCAGCGGCGTATGGCGACCAAGACAGCATCTTCATGCTTGTGGCGAGGGGAGAACCTTGCGGAACCCGAGCAAAGAGCCGTTTCACTCCGCTCAATCCCGCAGCGACGATCCCATGTTCGATCAACGCTTCCCAAACCGGTTCCGCTCCATAGACGCCCGTCGCCGATCCAACTGCGTGGAAAACCCAACGCTGATCCAGAGAGACGGGGCGAAAATGGGCGAAGCCAACTAATGTCTCTCCCACCGAGGCGACGAGTAGCGGCTCCCGGCGGAGCATTGGCAGCGACGCGCGAAGAGCCACGCGCAGCGGGCTGTATGGCAAGAGCAAGGAGTCTGGCTGATCCAGCCGAATCATGGCACCGATGCGCCGGACATTCCCGAGATCACCTAGGCGGACACCGCGCACCATCACCGAGGACGGAGCCCCCGGCCCACGGCCATGATCAGAGGACGCTCCTAGCGGGGAATGGGACAACTGCGGGGGGAGAGGCGACGACGAGTGGGCAAAGCTACCCACTGAATCACTGTCCCGCTCCTGCTCAGCGGAACTGGGGACGATGGCGCCGGTCACCGGAGGCTTGTCCATCTCCACCCATTCTACATACGCCACCGCTCAACCGCAATACGGACACCGCCTGGCCGGGTTGAGCTGGTGCGCCTCTCCTCAGAGGGCACGTCGCCCGGCAAGAGCGCGCCCCAGTGTGATTTCGTCGGCGTACTCTAAATCTCCTCCCACCGGAAGCCCGCTGGCGGGCCGGGTCACGTTGACGCCCAAGGGGACGAGGAGCCGGTGCAGGTAGGTCGCGGTCGCCTCCCCTGGGATGTCCAAATTCGTGGCCACGATCACCTCGTCGGGATTCTCCCGCCCGACGCGCTCCAAGAGCTCCCGAATCTTCAGCTTCTCCGGACCGATGCCTTCAACAGGCGAGATTGCCCCGTGGAGCACGTGGTAGCGACCCTTGAACTGTCCTGTCCGCTCCAACGCGACGACATCCAGTGGTTCCTCCACCACGCAGATCGCCCGGTCGCGGCCCGGATCGCCGCAGATGGCGCAGGGGTCTTCCTCCGTTGTGTTGAAACAGTTGGAGCACAGCCGAATGCGCTCCTTGACCTCAAGGATTGCCTCGGCAAGCGCGGTCGCATCCTCCCGCGGCCCCCGTAAGAGGTAATAGGCCAGACGGGAAGCCGTCTTGGAGCCGATGCCGGGCAGCTTGGCGAACTCATCGATGAGGTGGGCAACCGGCTGGGCCGTGACCGATGAACTTCTCGTGGACACGCCGACTTCCCCGATCACGTGTCGGAGGGCAAGACAACGAACCAGAAAACGTGCCCTTCCGAGAACCCAATTTTACCTCATTTCGGTGTTCCCCGGCCCAATATGACACGTGGCCGCATCGGAACCGACCGCTCAGCAGGCACCCTACCGCCTTTTCACGCTTGTGAAATTAACGAGGTATTGCGCTCCGCGTGAAGCAGTGCTAGTGTGCGGCTGTCTCGCCATCGCGCGTTCGCCATGAATTGGAGCGGCCACGGTGCGCTACAGCCGCCGCGCTCCCCGGTGAGTGCCCTGTGGCCGTTTTGATGCTCAGGAGGGCGTCAGGTGGAGTTCGTGGATCGCTCGCTGACCTGCCGTGAGTGCAACCAAGCGTTCACCTGGACTGCGGGGGAACAGCAATTCTATAGTGAGAAAGGACTGGCCAACATCCCGGCCCGCTGCCCCTCCTGCAGAGCGACGCGGAAGGCCAAGCTTGGTCTCCAGGACCGGGCGCAGACCGAAGTTGTTTGCGCCGAGTGCGGTGAGACGACCACCGTTCCTTTCGTGCCCCGCAACGGCAACCCGGTCTACTGCTCGCGATGCTTCGATCGCGTCCGGACGGGGCGGGAAGTCAGCGCTGCCTCTCCCCTCTAGGGGACCTTGCTAAAAAGGGCGAACAGGGCCCGTTAGGAGCCCCTGTGGAGTTGCCCCTGTTTGGTGGACAGGGAGCAACTAGGTGAGGTGCTGGGAAA
>JAUJMG010000644.1 GCA_030446955.1 Thermomicrobiales bacterium | reverse complement strand
AGCCGGTACGCCTCATTCCCGGCCATCCCCTCACCATCGTCACGGAGCCCGTCGAGGGCACGGCCGAGCGCATCTCGACCACCTACGACCGGCTGGGCGAGGATGTGAAGCCGGGGGACCGGATGCTCCTGGACGACGGAACAATGGAAGTGCGCGTTGAAGCGGTTCAGCGTAACGCGGACGGGCCCGATGTCGTGGACGCTCGCGTCGTAGTCGGTGGGATGCTCAAACCCCGGAAGGGTATCAACCTGCCGGGCACGGCGGTGAGCGTGCCGGCACTGACCCCGAAGGACCTGGAAGATCTGGCTTTCGGGGTGGCTCAGGGTGTGGACGTCGTGGCCCTCAGCTTCGTTCGTGCGGCGGCGGATGTGCGGGCCGCTCAAGCGGAGATCCGCCGTCTCGGCGGGCGGCAACCCGTGATCGCCAAGATTGAAAAACCGCAAGCCATCACCCGGCTCGAGGAGATCATCCGCATCAGCGACGGGGTGATGGTGGCCCGGGGGGATCTCGGCGTGGAGATGAGCCCGGAAGCAGTCCCTATGCTCCAAAAACGCATCATCCGGCTCGCCAATGCCGCCGGAGTTCCCGTGATTACGGCCACCCAGATGCTGGAGTCCATGATCGGCAACCCCCGGCCCACCCGAGCGGAAGCCAGCGATGTCGCCAACGCGATTCTGGACGGGACCGATGCGGTGATGCTTTCAGGCGAGACCGCCGTCGGCGCCTATCCGGTCGGGGCCGTGGAAACCATGGCCCGGATTGCCCGAGAAGCCGAGCGGGGCTTGACCATGGCGGATCGGCGGCGACGAGCGGATGACGGGCGGGTTACCGACGCGCACGCCGTGGCTCACGCGGCGCGGGCCTTGGCCGGCGACCTGGCGGTGCCCGCAATCGCAGTGCTGACTGCGACAGGGCGCACCGCCGGGCTCGTCTCCGGAGAGCGTCCTGGGGTACCGATCGTCGCACTCACGGACCGGCCAGCGGTCGCCCGTCGCTTGACCCTCTGGCGGGGGGTCGTGCCAGTCGTGGTCGAGCTGCCCAAATCCACTGACGCGGCACTGACGGCGGTGGAGCGGGGGCTGCTCGAGCGCGGGGTAGCGAAACCCGGAGACCGCGTGGTGGTGGTCGGCTCAGCGCCACGCCGAGCACGCGGACGGACGCCGTTCGTGCAAGTCCACCGTCTTCCCAACGGATGACCTCCTCTCGGTGAGCGCAAATCGGGTCAGGAGGGAGCACTTCCGGCCTCCTTAGACCTCGCGAGAGCCGCGCCGTGAGGCTGTCAGAGACGACGATCCACACCGGATCGTTGACGCGCCGGGCCGCGTGCCAGGTGACCAGGATGGAGATGAGTGTGACGGGACCGATGAAGCCCACGATGCCCCATCTGGTGGCGGGCTACGACAGCCAGCGAGTCCGTGAAGCGATCCGCGACAACGTGTTCCTCCACTTCGCCCAGATGAAAAGCCACTACGGCCCGAAGCACCGGCCCCTGGTCCTGGTTCGGGGCGATGGGACCACCGTCTGGGACGACGCGGGTAACGCCTATCTGGATCTCTTGGCCGGGATCTACTCGGTCAACGCGGGATATGGGCGCAAGCGGATCGCCGAAGCGATGATGGCCCACCTCGAAGCACTCCCCTTCGTCAACCCGTTCGGCTACGCCAGCGTGCCGGCGGCAGTCCTGGCTGACCGCCTGGGGATCTCGCGCCCCTCGGTGGCGACGCGCGGGTCTTCTTCACGTCCGGCGGCTCAGAAGCAGTCGAGAGCGCGCTGAAGCTCGCCATGCAGTACCAGACCGTGCGGGGCTTCCCGCACCGGTGGAAGACGATCTCCCGCCGCGGCGCCTACCATGGCACCAGCATGGGCGCACTCGCCGTCAACGGTCTTACCGGCGCCCGCACGTCGTTTGGCCCACTGGTCCCCGGCGCACGGCACGCGCCGATGTCCCACCGCTATCGATGCCGCTATCCCCTGGTGCCCTAGGGCACAGGGTCGTGGGGATGTCGTGGCCGACCATGCGCGCTGGACGACACTCGCCGCCAGGTGGGAGGCCAAGATTTGTTCCTCGATGGCCGTCCCAAGCGGCCAGGCGGAGGTGGGAGACTCGCCTCGATGGCTCGCGCACTCGGCAGCTCTGTTGCCTTCGCAACGGTTCACAGCTAGGATGTCTGCAGTCTCGATTCAGCACTCAGGCCGAGTCAGGACGGTAGGGGCTCCAAGGCGCGAGAGGGGGAGATGATGGTTGCCTCGAAACGGTGGACCCGCCCACTGACCTTGCTCGTCGCGGTCCTCGCGATCGCTAGCCTCCTGATCAGCCCCCCTGGAGCCGCCTTCGCCGAGCCGATCGGCCCGCCCGACACGGGCGAAGCTCA
>JAUJMG010000643.1 GCA_030446955.1 Thermomicrobiales bacterium | reverse complement strand
GCGAGGCGCAGGTCGTCGACTTGCAGCCAGGGGAGACCGAGGCGCAGCCCCAGTTGCTGGGCTGCAAGCGTCTTGCCCACCCCCGAAGACCCAAGCACCAGCAGAACCGTCCAGGGCGGCCGGGTGGTCGTCGCCATCGTGCTGTTAGCCTCTCCTTGCTTGGCATGCCGGTCCCCGACCAGCGCTCAGGTGCGGGCTTGTGCGTCGTCACCCACTGCAAGCACCTATCAGCATTTCGTGCGGCGGGCGGGCTCAACCTAGCTCGCCACACGCCCGCAAACTCCCCAAACTAAGGCAAAAGCCACTCGTCGTGCCGGAAAACGGTCCCCCGCCTGGTGGGATGCTCGGCGTGACTTGCTGCACTCGGTAGGATTGGCCGCCCGGAGATCACGGAACAGAGGACGCGCTGCGGAGGGGACCACAGCGGGCATTAGGAGACGCCTCGCGTGCTTGCCGGCCGCTCCACCTATGCCGAACGGCGGTGCGGATGGTCAGGAACGATCGTGGGACGCCGTGGTCCAACACCCCGGTAGGACGCCCAAATCTGGCGCCGGAGGACGGATTCGAGATCGGCCGCCTGGGTGCGGGAAACGCGCAGTGTCACCAGCCGCTCGCCGCCCACCGGCTTCAGCCGGATCTGACCGTGGTCGGCGCTCACCCCGGCGAACTCCGTCCAGCGACGAAAGCCCGCGCGGCCGAGCCGAATCCCCCGGTCCGTAAGCGTGTAGTGGAGCGGCATTCCGACCAGAAGGAGAGCGCCGAGCAGGAACAGGTCGAGCGGGACGGGGCGCGGGCCGCGAATGGCCACGTCGGCCAGAAGGAGGGCTGCGCCCCCGGCAAGGAGACCGGTGTGCAGCAGCAGCCGCTCCCGCCAGCCCACCCGGACCCTCGCCACCACTGCTCCCTCCGGGTCCGCCGTGGTCATGTGCGAAAGGACGACGTGTCGGACTGGGAAGTTGAGAAGCATGGCGCTGGCCTCTGAATGAGCGAGGGCGAGAGCGTGGCGGCGAGGATGCCTCCGGCGCACGTCCACCATAGGCAGCAGATGCGGGGAGAATACGGCCGCGGAGTCACGATTCGGTCACGGTCTGGGGAACGGCACAGGCCGCCCGTTGCCGGACCCGCCCGAAACGAGCCGGACCGGCAGGCCCGGGCACCACCGCGCTTTCCTCGGCCGGCGAGCAGTTCCTGGGCGACGTAGCCAGTATTCCCGTCGCCCTTCTCCGCCGAACCAGTTACGGTCACCTTTGCGCTGGGCGAGCATCGTGACAACGTCGGAGACCGTCGAGGGCTCGGCGCGCAGGTTGACGCCGGTCTCGACGACGGCGGTGCCCCCCTCCACGGCCGGGGCCGACGTATCATCCCTGCTCGCCGTGTCCTCCCCGGCCGGGAGCCCGGCGTCGGTTTCGTCCTAAGTGCGGGTGGCGCCGACGACCATCGGGGAGAGGTACTCGCCGGACGTGGATTCGAACTCGCCCCCAACGGTGATCACGATCAGGGCCGGGTCGTCCGTCAGACCGATGTTCTCATTGAGGTCCTGAACGGTGATGTCTGGCACCGTGGAGGCGTCCATCCGGGCCGCGGCGTAGGTTTAGATCGTCCCGTCCTCGCCGATGACCTGAATCTCATCGCCCTGCTCAGCTCGTTCAGGTTATAGAAGGTGGGCGGCCTGCTTTTGCCAGGGAACGACCCACGGCTAGGTGAGACCGTGCTGGACGGCGAAGCGGATCGCCGCGCCCCGGTTGGACATGTCGAGCTTAGCGCTGAGTAGGTCGTGCCCCACACAGTCTGAGCATGGAAGAAGTGTGTGGGCTCTGTTGGTCGTTCGGATCTGACCCGCCCCCATATTGAGAACGAGGCAAATCTGGACCTTCGGACGGCTACAGGACGACACGCTGAATGAAACTGGAACGACTGATGACTGACGCAAATGACCGCAACGCAGGCCTAGCGGCCACGCTCGTCCGGGGCGACCAAATGGGCGGACAGCTGGCGGTCGTTGAACTCTATGAGGTGCAGGGGCAGGAGCCGCCGCGTCACCTCCATGTCAACGAGGACGAGATGATCTCTGTGCTCGAGGGAACGCTCACGGTCTGTGTGGACGAGGCCGTCCTCCAGGCCACTGCCGGCACCTGCCTGTTCCGACCGCGGGGTACCGACCACCGCTACGCGGTCGACCCGGCCGCAGCACGGCTCCTGGTTGTGGTAACCCCGGCCAGGCTCGAGGAGTTCTTCAGGGAGGCAGATGCCTCCCCGAGAATCACGGCGTAGAGCGGCAGATCGCGGTGGCGGCCCGGTACGGGATCGCGATCACGGGGCCGACGCCGACGGTCGAGGGAACGGCGCAAGGTGTGGCAGTCCCATGCCCACGCCAATA
>JAUJMG010000642.1 GCA_030446955.1 Thermomicrobiales bacterium | reverse complement strand
GGAATGCCGAACCACCGAAGAGCGTCGCGCAGCCTGACAGCGAAGCGCCGCCCGGTGGACTCGGACGGCGCGTCTGGGGGATTGAGATGAACAGCTCAACCATACCAAATCCGGGACGGGGCAGGGAGTTCCCTCCCGACTTCCTCGCCGCGATTGGGCGAGCGGTCATGGGCCGATCTGGCACGGCCAAGGGCGACGAAATCCGGTTTCGCTGCCCGACACCCGACCACGAGGACTGGGACCCGGACGCCTCGTGGAACACCACCAAGCACACGTGGTTCTGCTTCGGCTGTGGTGCTCGTGGTGGCGCGCTTGAGCTGGCGGAACGGCTGGGCGTCGAGAAGCCTGGCGGGGGGGAGGACGTTATCCCCCCGGTAAACGATGCAACCGTGCAACCAGGGCTCACGATCGCCGTCATGGCGGGGGCGAAGCGGTTGCCGGCCGACTGGTTGCGCACCGCATACGGCCTGTATGACCTTCCCAATTACAACGGTGGCCGAGCGGTCGCGATTCCCTACCGTGATGAGAACGGGGAAACCATCGCCACGCGCTACCGGATCGCCATGACCGGCGACCGCTTCCGCTGGAAACGGGGCGACCACCCGTCGCTCTATGGTCTTTGGCAGATTGACGCCATTCGTCGGGCCGGCTGGGTGCTGGTAGTCGAGGGCGAGAGCGATGCCTGGACCGCATGGCATCATGGTGTGCCGACCCTGGGGGTACCCGGCAAGGCGATCTGGAAGCCGGAGTGGGCGGCACTGCTCGCCGGGGTGGATGTCTACCTCTGGCAGGAGCCGGACGCCGAGGACTTCGCCCTCCAGGTTGGGGTCACGGTTCCCACCCTCAAGGTGATCGCTGCCCCGGATGCGTACAAGGACCTCTCGGCGGCCCACATCGCAGGTGAGGACGTCCCGGCCCTGATCGACCGGCTCAAGCAGTTTGCCTTCCCCATCTCCGACGTGCTGGATGAACAACGCCGAGAGTCGATGGCATCGGCGAAGCTTCCGGCCGCGCCGATCCTCGCCGCACCTGACCCGTTGCCCATCATCGAGCACGGCATCCGGTCGCTCGGGTACGGTGGTCAACTCGCGCCGGCCACCATCACCTACCTTGCGGCGACCACCCGGCTCCTGACCGTCAGGCCAGGCACCATGCTCGCCCATACGTTGCTGATTGGACCGGCGAGCGCAGGGAAGTCGTACACCATTGGTGTCGTGCTGCGCCTTCTGCCCCCCGCCGCCTACGCCGTGATCGATGCGGGATCACCGCGGGCGCTGATCTACGATCCAGAGGACTACCAGCACCGGGCCCTGGTCTTTGCCGAGGCCGACAGTATCCCGGCTGGCGAGGACAACCCTGCCGCAAGCGCCATTCGCAACCTGCTCCAGGACAACCACCTCCATTACAAGACGACGGTCAAGGATCCGGAAACTGGCGGGTTCACGACGCAGACGATCGAGAAACCCGGGCCAACGGTGATGTTGACGACATCGACCCGGAGCCTGGGCCACCAGCTCTCGACGAGGCTCTTTGCCCTCGATGTCCCCGACGACGCAAACCAGATGCGGGCCGCACTGGCAGCCCAAGGCGCCCTCGAAGAGGACGGCTCGCCTGAGCCGGATGTGGCCCTGATTGCCTTCCAGGACTACCTGCAAGCGTGCGCCCCCTGGGATGTGGTCGTGCCGTTCGCCCGGACCCTTGGTCACCTGATCGGGGCTACCCATACCGCCAACCGAGTGCTGCGGGACTTCCAGCGGCTCCTCGCACTGGTGAAGGCCGTCACCATCCTGCGCCATTGCCACCGGCGTCGCGATGCACGCGGGCGGCTCGTCGCCGATGTTGCGGACTACGCGACCGTGCGTGATCTGGTTGGCCCTATCTACGCGGCGACCGTCGCGGGCGGGTCCCACGCCGTGCGCGAGACAGTCGCGGCGGTCGCGGCACTGGTTGCTACCGTCGAGGAGCCGTCCGCGCTCGACGTCGCCAACAATCTAGGCGTCCACAAGGCGACGGCAACACGCCGCATCAACAAGGCCATTGCGGAGGGTTGGCTCATCAACCTTGAGGAAAAGCGCCACCGGCCGTACCGCTTGAAACTCGGTGATCCCCTTCCTGACACGGTCGGACTTCCGGCACCGGAGGCGCTTGGTGTCGACGGTTGCACGGTTGCGGCCTCTACCGATGGGTATGCACCCACCCCCCCGTCTCCGCCTGATATTCCACCCGACACCGACCGGTTCGAGGCGGACGTCGCCCGGCTGCTGACGCTACCCGACGACGTGTACGAATACCTTGCGCTTGAGGCAGCGAACCTGCCCGACGACGCTCCTGACCTCGACCACCGGCTCCGGGTCTGCAGGAAGGTGGACGAGCTGAAGCGGCGGG
>JAUJMG010000641.1 GCA_030446955.1 Thermomicrobiales bacterium | reverse complement strand
TCGTTGGTCTGCGTCTGGGTGTTGTCCTGGTCGACGGTGTTCTGGGCGTACGCTGACCCAACGCTCCCGAAGCCAGCGGCGACAGCGCCAGCGAGGAGGCCGATGACCCCACGTCGCGATTTGCGACTCGCTAGCCCCCGGGTCAGATCATCGAACCGTTGGTCGTCCATGCTCACGCTCCCTCTCTTGCTGCGGCCGGCTTGCCCCGCAACTGCGCCTATCGACTCTCCGCCCTCTCAGATGTTGCCCTCCATGGCGTGACTCCCTCCCATTAGAAGTGAGCCCGAGAGCCTAGTACCAAGACCGAATCACCCAGTACTTATGGGTGACCGTAGCATCGAATTGTGGAAAAGTCAACACGTGTCACTGGCCAGTGATTTTGTCACTCTAACTGATCTCTGATTGTGTCACGACGCGAGTGGACGGCGGCGCGCCACGGGTGGTTGGCGGCGGGACGATGCGGGCCGGAGCGGCGCGGCGGGATCGGGGCTGGTGGCGGCAGATCGAAGCGCTCAGGCTCGGCCGGCTCGACGGGGGACGGTGGGAGCGTGGGGCGTGGTACGGAGGCCGGGAGGGCGCGACCGGCGCGGGCGCGCAGCACGGGCGCCTCGGGGGGCGCGGCTTGGCTCGCCACCAGCTGGTCGTGGTAGTAGACAGCCAGGCTGCCGTCCAGGCGTTCGTGCACCTCGACCTTGGCCCGAGCATAGCTCATCCGTGATCGGGTCGGCAGGAGTTGGAGCCGGTGCTCGCCGAGCCGGACCGTGTCGTCGTTGGCGACCGTGCGGGTGTACTCGAAGCAGAACAGCCGGTGGGGATCGACCGCCGGATCGGGCGGCCGGTAGGCCGACGCCAGCTCGCGCGGCGGCACGGCGAACCGGGCGTTGAAGCGGGGCAGGAAGGCGGTCAGGACGGCCTGCGCGGCCTCCAGAGTCGTCGCCTGGGCCAGGCGCAACTCGGTGACGAGGCGGTCTTGGAAGGTCCCGAAGAGCCGTTCGATGCGGCCTTTGGCCTGAGGCGACCGGGCAGGGATCGCGGCAATGCCGAGTTCCGCCAGCAGCCGCCCGAACTGGGTCAGCGCCGGGGTGCCCGCCAACTGGGCATCCCGATCCTGCGCGTGGGCCGTCGGGGGCAGGAAGATGCTGTGGCCGTCGTGGTAGACCGCTTCCGGGCGGCCCACGGTCTGGACCGTCTGCTCCAGCAGCAGGAAGTAACCCTGGGCGTCCTCGGTGGGCCGGAAGAGGGCGGCTGGGACCTGGCCCGTCGCATCGTCGATGGCCGCGACCAGCGTCAGGTGGGGACCGCGTTCCTCGAGCCAGGCGTGCGCACTCGCGTCGATCTGCAGCAACATCCCTTCCCGTGGTCGCCGCTCCCGCCGCTGCCGGTGCTGGCGCGAGCGCCGCTGCCGGGGACTCGCCAGTCCGGCCTGTCGCCGGATCCGGCGCACGGTCGAGCGACCCAGGACGATGCCCTCGCGCTCCGCCAGCATCTCCGTGAGATGGGTGTCATTGACGTCCGGGTAGGTGGTGCGCGCCAGCTCGACCACCCGCTGCCGGACCACGGGGTCCAGGGCGTGGACGGGTTGACGCTGCCGGTTGCCGTGGACCAGGGCGGCCACGCCCTGCCGCCGATACCCGGCCAGCAGCCGCCGCACCTGCCGCACCGAGAGGCCCAACGTCCTGGCCACCTCCGCGGCCGTCACCTCCCCCCGGTCCAGCCGGTTCATCAGCATCCCTCGGATCTGGTCGGTCTGGTTCAACGTCACATTCCTGTTCATGGGGTGACATTTTCACAGACCAGCTACGGGTGACGTTTTCACAGACCAATGACACAGCTTGGGAGCGGGAAAGATCCCCCTTTACTCCGATGCGCCCACGTCGATCAGCATGCGGCGCACTTCCTTCGGGGTCTGGCCTTTCATCGACCGGCCAATGGCCCGCTCAACGTCTTCCCGGGTCTGGTAGCCGCGGGGACGCGCCCAATCCCAAAAAGCGGAATGGGAGTAATCGGCCATCTCCGGTTCGCGCTCCCGCTCCGGTTCGGCTTCCGGCTTAGTCCGTGCTTCTGCTGCCGCCGAGGACGGGGGTTCCGGTGCCCTGCCAACGTGGGCGGCATCGTTCGCCGCCGGAGATGTGGTCTCTAGCGCGACGGCACGTGTCATCTCGCGCGGCACGGCTCCTTCCGTTGGCGGTGGACCAGTCGGCACGGCGACGGGCGTTGAAACCGTGTTCATCGGGATGGGCGCGGTGTCTGGCGCCTTGGTCGGCCGATTCGGCCGCCCGGCGGGAACTGGGCGACTGGCGGCTGGCGGTGCTGCTTCCTCATCGCCTTCGGCGAACTGGGCACCGTAACCGAGGGCGTTGAGGGCGCGACCGATGGCTTTGGTCTCGG
>JAUJMG010000640.1:1266-2396 GCA_030446955.1 Thermomicrobiales bacterium | reverse complement strand
CGACCCGATCCTGCCAGCGCCCGGCTCGTAACGCGAGCTCGACCCCGAGCAGCGCCAGCGGGATCCAGGTTGCGAGCTGCACCCGGATGGTGCAGCAGTAGGTGTCGTGGTGGAGGAACGGCCCGAACTCGAACACGGTGGCCGCGACAAGGCTGGCCACCCTCCCCAGCCCCAGGACCCGGGCGAAGGCATACGTCGAGAGGCCGGCGACAGCCAACTGGAAGACGACCATCGCCTTGAAGGCCGAGACGGCGGAGAGGAATGGGAAGAAGAGCATGGCCGGCAGGTACATCCAGCCCGACTCGGGGTCACCGGCGAACGGCGCGCCGCTGAACACGTGGGGATTCCAACCTGGGATATCCAAGGCGCTCAGACGATCGCCCATGAAGGCGTACCAGGGCATGAAAAAGGTGAGGACGTCCACCCGGGCCATCCAGGGGTCGATACTGAGACGGTTCCACGCGACGAGCGCAGTGAGGGCGGCGAGGACGAGTACCGCGGCTAGGTCCGCGGAGTGCGCGCGCGTCGCCGTCAACCTCGAGCCGCCCGGAGGACGCACCGAGGAAGGTATTTGGGTGTCATGAATCATCAAATCGTGCCTTGGTTGGCTCGCCGTCGATCAGTGGCAATTGGCCGCGCGTCTGGTCGCTGGCGACCCCGGCACCGCCCTCTGCACGGACCTTGCCTCAAGGGAGACCCGCCGTCCAGTGGTTGAAGGCTAGGTGGTGCGTGCCCGCCCAGAAGTGCGACTGAGCACTGCTCTAACTGATGAGGGCAGAGGACCAAGGCGAGCGCCCATGTCCTCCCTCTCACCGGTCGGCGCGGGATAGAAGTCAACCCTCCCCAAAGTGGCGATCCCATTTAAGTAGGGGGGATTAATCAGTTCAACGGATGCCGGCAGCGGTTCTGTCTCGTAGGCTACTATTCGTGACACAAAGGCCATAACTCGTTCGGCCCGGCCCGCAGGGTCCGCTAGGGGATATCGTGTTGGTGAGAGATGCGCTCGCGCGTGGCGCGAGCTTGCTCGTCGTCGTTGTTGCCGTTGTCGTCGCCGTCCTGTCAAGACCGGTGCCACGGGATGGAACAAGCGCCCCTGATGGACTTCGAGGCGGCGCGGCACAGCCCCTGGT
>JAUJMG010000640.1:0-1166 GCA_030446955.1 Thermomicrobiales bacterium | reverse complement strand
GGGATGGAACAAGCGCCCCTGATGGACTTCGAGGCGGCGCGGCACAGCCCCTGGTCGCGGCCGTGACCCCGACCTCGGCGAACACGCCGGAAGCGCCCCCGGTCCTCGTGGGGACTCCACAGGCGGCGGATTTGCGGAACACCCCAGGGACCCAGCAACGAGTGGGGATGGCCCTCACCCAGGCCGACCTGGCCCTCCACCGGCCCAACGAGGCAGGGTTGATCCCGATTCTCCAGTACCACGTCTTCGTGACCGATCCGGCCCTCGAAGACCAATACACCCACGTCATCGACGACTTCCGGGCTCAACTCGCCTGGCTCTACGAGCACGACTTCTACGTCGTGCCGCTCTGGGATGTCTTTCTCAACCAGATCTATGCCCCGCCCGGCAAGCACCCGGTGGTCCTCACGTTCGACGATTCCACCGCCGGCCAGTTCCGCTTGCTACCGGGGCAGGACGGGAACATGATCCCCGATCCGAACTCCGCGATTGGGGTGCTGGAGGAGGTCTTTGCTGCCCATCCGGACTTCGGCCGGGGCGGTCACTTTGCGGTGCTGCCTGATAACTGCTTCCACTTTCCCGACGAGCCAGACCAAGAGCCCTATTGCGACCAGAAGCTCCGCTGGCTCGCCGAGCACGGCTACGAGGTCGGCATCCACACCCTCACCCACGCCAACCTGACGGACGTGATGGACGAGCGGTTCCAGCGGGAGATCGCCGAAGCGATGCGCTGGGTACGGGAGCGGATCCCGAACGGATCGGCAGAGGACATCCTGACGATGCCGCTCGGTGGCTACCCCGACCCCGAGGTTCATCCGGCTCAGTGGAAGATGCTGCGCGAGGGCTTCACCTACAAGGGCGAGCACTACCGGTTGCTCGGCTCACTCATGGTTGGGTCTGAGCCCACCTACCCTCCCGGGAGCATCAAGTGGGATCCGATCCTGGTGCCCCGCATTCAGATGATCGACGGGGAAGTGGCGACGTGGTGGAGCGTCTTTGAGGAGCAGCCGGAGATTCTCTACGCCAGTGACGGCAATCCGAACACGATCACCGTGCCAACAGTTCTACCGACCTGGATCGAGGGCACGTTCGACCGCGCCAAGGCGGAGGCGGACGGCAAGACGGTGGTTGAGTACACAGCACCCGGAGGCGACTGAGACGCGACG
>JAUJMG010000150.1 GCA_030446955.1 Thermomicrobiales bacterium | reverse complement strand
ACCTCCATTTCCCGCCAGCGGATGCCCCGGATGCCGGTGCCGAGGGCTTTCGACGTCGCTTCCTTTGCTGCGAAACGAGCAGCAAGCTCCGACACACGACCGGCGTAACGCTCCCGCTCCCGTTCCGTATAGACGCGTCGCAGAAACCGATCACCGAAATCGTGCAAGACCCGCTCGATGCGAGCAATCTCAATGATGTCAACACCAACGGCGATATGACCTTCGCGCTCCGGGTCGAATTGGGGCGTGTACCACCCCGAGCCGCCCTCGATCATCGCCTTCGAGTTGGTCATCGAATCCTTAGGGTCCCATCTCGCGGTCGCCGTCGAGCCGATTGTAGTGCGCTCGCTTCCTGCCGCCAATCTCGGCCCCGCGCCCGTTCAGGATCTACCCTCCGACGGGTCGATACGTTGCATTGAAAGTTGCTCGGGCGGCGGCAAAGGTACCTTGTTCGATAGCCGAGCGCATAGTGTCGACTTGGCGCGCGAGGAACCGGAGGTTGTGGATGGAGGCAAGTCGCAGCCCCAGCACCTCCCGTGCCCGGAAAAGGTGGTGCAGATAGGCAACGGAAAACGTACTGCACGTCGCGCAGTCACAGCTTGGATCAACGGGATCATGGAGATCGCGGAACCGACCGGCGCGGATATCGATGCGCCCCGTCGGAGTGAAGAGGGCACCATTACGAGCGAGACGTGTCGGGAGCACGCAGTCGAAGAGATCGATGCCACGCGCCACGCCTTCCCAAAGGTCTTCGGGAGAGCCAACGCCCATGAGATAGCGGGGTTTGTCAGCAGGGAGCGAAGGCGTGGCTGCTTCCAGCATGGCGGCCATGACCGGTTTAGGCTCGCCCACGCTCAAGCCGCCAATAGCGCAGCCTGCCACATCAGCCTCGGCAATTCGCGCCGCGCTCTCCCTGCGGAGGTCAGCCTCCATCCCGCCTTGGCAGATTCCGAATAGGGCTGATCCGCGCTCGGCGCCTCGCAGGGCACGATATGCGGCCACAGCCCGATCCAGCCAGCGTGCCGTTCGGGCCGTAGATGCCGCAACGGCGGTCCGCTCAGCTGGCAGGCCGACGAAGTGGTCGAGGACCATTGCGATATCGGAGCCGAATCGGACCTGAAGCTCAACAGCTCGTTCTGGGGTGAGAGCGTGCCGGTCCCCGTCGATGTGGGAGCGGAAGAGCACCCCCTCTTCCGTCACCTTAGCTTGCCGGGCAAGGCTGAAGACCTGGAACCCGCCGCTATCGGTGAGTATGGGTGATGACCAACTCATGAACCGGTGCAGCCCCCCGGCACGCTCGATGATATCTACACCGGGCCGGAGCATCAGGTGATAGGTGTTGGCTAGGACAATTTGCGCTCCGGTGGCTTTGACTTCATCCGGGTGGAGGGTTTTCACCGTGGCCTGTGTTCCAACCGGCATGAATGCCGGCGTGTCCACCACCCCGTGGCGCGTCGCCAATCGGCCACGGCGAGCCCAGGTGGTCGGATCCACCTCCAATAGGTCGAAAGTGCACGGCGGGGCCGTTGGGGAAGCTATCATCCTTCAATGCTAGGCAGGAATGGTTCGCCGCGCAAAGCCGCCCGTCACGGTCCATCTCGTGCAACACGTATCCGGCGTGCTGTCTTCCGTGAACTCTATGGACCGGGTGCCCGCTGGTACGATCAGTTCACTACCTGGCTCTTTCTCGGCGAATGGGAGCGATGGCAGCGTCTGGCGTTGCAAGGCTTGCCCGACCGGGGAACGGTCGTTGAACTTGGAGCAGGCACAGGGGTACTTGCGGCAATTGAAGCCACGCGGGAGCGCCGGTGGGTCGCCGTCGACCCCTCTCCGTCCATGCTTGCCCGTGCAGTACGACGACGAAGGGCGTCCGGAGCATGTCTGCTGATGGCTACTGCGCAGGCGCTACCGCTCGCTGACGGCTGCTGCGATGCGATCGTTGCGACATTCCCGTCGGACTACATCCTGTCCCCGGTGACCCACGCGGAACTCCGCCGAATCGTCATCCCAGACGGGCAACTCATCGTGGTACTGAGCGGCGAGCTACGTCCGTCGACGCCTCGTCGGTGGGCGCACCGAGCCGCCCTCACCCTCTTCTACGGCCGCTCTTCCCCAAGATCCCCCTCAGCAATGGACATTGAGGGCTTCATCGGGACGGTGGCGCGTGAGCAGACTGACCATGGGTGGGCTACCATCCTGCGCGCAAGACGTTCCCGCACGAACGCGGTCTAGCCCCGGCGGTGACTCCCATAACCGGCCGTCTGCCGTCGTTGCCGGGCACGAGCAAGGGCATCTGAGGGGAGGGTGCCAGATGACGGGGCAGATCGCTCCGGTGACGCTGACGGCTGGGCGAGGCTGTCTCCAGGTCCGGATGCTGCTCCGTTGCTGGTTGCCGACGCCGCGCCCGGCTTCCCAGCCCCGTCGCCTGCCTTGGCCTCTGCGACAGCCTCATCCATGAATGAGACGTCGCCAAGCGGGTCGGCCTTGGTTGCGACCGTCGGAGCTGCCGCCGAGGCACCAGTTCCATTGGTAGCACTCTTGGTGGCCGCGGGCTTTGCCGTCTTGGGAGTCGCGGGCTTCGGTTTAGCGCCGGCGGCAGTGGATGCAGTGGAACTCACGGTAGTGGCCGCTTTATTGAGGTCTCGCTGGACACTCTTGGACACGTTGTCGACTTGAGATTTCATCCCAGTCAACTCGCCCGTGAGAGATGCCTTAAGATCGCCCGCGCCCGCCTCATTGACGGTCTTTTCGAACTCACCGGTCAGTTCCGAGGTCATGCGGCGAAAGTCCCGCACAGCCTTCCCGGCCTGCCCGGCAACCTCCGGGAGTTTGCCCGGTCCGAATATGATGAGTGCAACCACCAGGATGATGACCATCTCTGGGGCACCGATGCCGAAGAACCCCATGGCGCGTTCCCTCGAACCCGTGCGGGCGCCGTCAACGGGCAGATCGTGGCAGAATCGAACCAGGAGTATAGCATCGGCCGGGTTGTCCCTCTGGAAGGGGACCCGGATGTCGCGGCTGTCTCAGCCGCTTTAGGATGGACATGCACATCGTTGTCGGGCTAGGAAACCCGGGTCGTGAATACACCGGCACGCGGCACAACATCGGATTTATGGTGATCGACGAGTTAGCCGGACGCCTTTCGGTCACTGGGTCCCGCCGTCGCTTCCGTTCCGAGCTGGGCGAAGGAAGCCTGGCCGGAGAGAAGGTCGTGCTGGTGAAACCTCAGACCTATATGAACCTCAGCGGGACGGCGGTTCGGGAAGTGGTGAACTGGTACCACAGCCCAACGGACGACATCCTGGTAGTGCTTGATGACCTCGATTTGCCATTCGGCTCCTTGCGTCTCCGAAGCACCGGATCGGCGGGCGGTCACAACGGCCTCTCCTCAGTCATCGAGCAACTCGGGTCGAATCAAGTGCCCCGGCTGAAGGTCGGAATCGGGCGAGGCCGACTGTCCGCCACCGCGCACGTCCTGGCGCGTTTTTCTCCCGAGGAGCAGCGGGAGCTTGGGGACGTTGTCGGCCGAGCCGCTGATGCCGTCGAGCTTTGGGTGCAACAAGGCATTGTTGCTGCCATGAACCGTTTCAATGGTGGCGGTGGTTGAAAGGCGGCACAGGGAGGTCAACAGCGAATTGCGACCTGGCCCGGATGCGAGCGGGGCAGCCGGAAGAGGAAGGGAAGATCTTCGTGGAAGCTGAAGGGCGGGAAGGGACCAAAAGGCAACTCATCGAGCGAGTCGCAATCGTCGGTGCGGGAACGATGGGTTCAGGGATAGCGCAGGTCTTTGCCGAAGCCGGTGTTGCGGTAACGCTCGTCGATGCAGCCCCCACTGCGCTTCAATGGGCCATGGCAGCAATGGAACGCAATTGGTCCCGATCCGTTGAAAAGTCCAAGCGGACCCCCGCAGAGGTGGACTCTGCGCGGTCACGGATCGCCCTTGCTCACGACATCGCCGCTGTGGGCGAGGCCGACATGGTGATCGAGGCGGTCTTCGAAGACGTGGCAACGAAACAAGGGGTGCTCCGTGACGTAGACCGGGTCGCTGCCCCGGAGGCGCTGCTCGCCACCAACACCTCCTCCATCTCTATTACCCAGTTGGCCGCCGCAACGGAACGTCCAGGTCGTGTCATTGGGATGCATTTCTTCAATCCGGTGCCGGTGATGCCGCTGGTTGAGGTGGTTCGGGGGCTGCTGACGCAGGCCGAGACGGTTGCCCGGGTCCTGGCTTGCGTAACCCGGCTCGGCAAGACGCCCGTCGAGGTTCACGACTTCCCCGGATTCGTCTCCAATCGTGTCCTGCTACCGATGATCAACGAAGCCATCTTCTGTCTCCAGGAGGGGGTGGCCGACAAGGATGCCATCGATGCCGTCATGAGACTCGGGATGGCGCACCCGATGGGACCGCTGGCCCTCGCGGACCTGATCGGCCTCGATGTCTGCCTCAACATCCTCGATGTGCTCCAGCGGGAGCTCGGCGAGGATAAATACCGCCCGGCTCCGTTGCTCCGAAAGATGGTGGCGGCTGGCAAACTGGGCCGGAAGTCGGGCGAAGGCTTCTTCCTGTACGAGGGATAGGCGATGTACCGGCTGGGAAAGGGGTGTTGATGGCCGAGTCCCAGAGCAACCCGCGTACCCATCCAATACGTGTCCTGATCGCGAAGCCGGGCTTGGACGGCCATGACCGCGGTGCGAAGGTGATGGCACGAGCGCTTCGCGATGCCGGGTTCGAAGTTGTTTACACGGGTCTCTTTCAAACACCCGAGATGATTGCGGCAGCGGCGCTTCAGGAGGACGTAGATGTCGTCGGGCTGAGCATCCTCTCAGGCGCCCATATGGCGCTCTTCCCGCGAATCATCGATGCGCTGCGAGAGCGGGGCGTGGACGATGTCCTGATCGTCGCGGGTGGCACGATCCCAGACGACGATGTCCAGCCCCTGTTGGACCTCGGTGTCTCGGCCGTCTTCGGCCCAGGAACATCCCTGAGCGAGGCGGTCCGTTTCATCCGCCAGCACGCGCCGGTTCGGCATGATGTCCCTTGATGTGACGCCGGGCCTTGGCGCCCGTCTCCTCGCCGGTGATCTCGGAGCTCTCGCCCGTGCTGCAACGCTCGTGGAAAACGGCGACCCAGTTGGTCGTGCGGTTGTGGAGGGCATTTACGGTCGAACCGGAGGTGCGGACGTTGTCGGCGTGACCGGTCCGCCCGGGGCCGGCAAGAGCACGTTGATCGACGCCCTGATTGACGAACTGCGGCAGCGCGGACGGCGAGTCGCTGCAATCCTCATCGACCCGTCGAGTCCGATCTCAGGCGGCGCCGTACTGGGTGACCGGATCCGGATGAGCCGGTGGGATCGTGACCCCGATGTCTTCATCCGGAGCATGGCGGCACGCGGACATCCGGGCGGTCTCGCGTCGACGACAGCAGGCCTCATTCATCTCTTCGATGCCGCCGGCTTTGATCCGATCATTGTCGAGACTGTGGGGGTGGGCCAGGGAGAGATAGAGGTGGCACACCTTGCCGCGACCACGCTGCTCCTTCAGGTGCCAGGTCTCGGGGATGGGGTCCAGGCAATCAAGGCCGGCATCCTAGAGATCGGCGATATTGTCGCGGTCAATAAGGCGGACCTTCCGGGGGCTGAGGAACTGGTGGGTGACCTCTCGATGATGGTCACGGGCAATGAGCGCCCGGCTGGCTGGAGCACGCCTATCCTTCTGACGAATGCCACGACTGGTGAGGGCGTGCCCGCGGTCGTTGACACGATAGAAGCCCACCGCCGCTATCTGGATACGAGCGAGACTGGACGATTGCGGAGGGAATCGGCGGCGCGCTCAGAAGTGTTCGGGCTGCTCCGGCAGGAATTGGAGCGGGAGTCGCCCTTACATCTGCAAAACAAGGCAAGCCTGTGGCACGAGCTTATTGACGATGTCGTAGAGCGAAAAAGAACACCGAGTGCAGTTGTGGCAACACTCCTGGGTAGGGACGGCGCTACCTGCCGCTAGGCTCGCTGATCAGCACGTCGCGCTGCGGCAACTCTGTTTGCGAATAGGGCTGCCGTCGACCCCGCCCCAACGCCGTTGTCGATGTTGACGACGACGAGACCTGGAGCACACGTCTGCAGCATCGCCAGCAAGGCCGCAGTCCCCTCCCCGCCGGCCCCGTACCCCACCGACGTCGGCAGTCCAATCACCGGCACGGCCACCAGGCCGGCCACGACGGACGGCAGGGCGCCGTCCATGCCGGCCGCAACCACGATTACGTCTACCTGTGCGGCCACCATTCGACCAAGGGGCTCCACGAGGCGATGGAGCCCCGCTACTCCGACATCACGTGCTTCGAAGACCGAGCATCCCATCTCGCCAGCAATGACCACGGCTTCCGTGGCTATCGGTGCGTCCGAAGAACCGGCGGACAACACACCTACCCGTCCACCTGTCTGTTGCACCGGTGTGTGGTGCTGGGCTACCACGACGAGCCGTGCGATTTCGTGGACCGTGACATCGTAGGAGTCTGTCAGGCGGGCCCGGGCTAATTCGATTGTGATGTCGGGACACCGGCTGGCTATTGCGCGCCCATTTGTATCCGCGAGCGCAACGAGGCTTCGGATTACCTCCTCCGGTTGCTTTCGTTCGGCATGGATCATTTCAGGGATTCCTGCCCGGGTTTTTCGTTGTAGATCTAATCTGGTGTTTGTTTGTGTCTGATGGGATATGTACTGTGCGCCGTCAACGTCTCCCGCTGACATTTCGTCGATGGCGTTTCGCAGGTCCATGAATGGATCGATCACCGTCACTGACTCTCCCCTTCCGGGCTCGGAACCACGCCATCAATCAGGTCCTGAACAGCCTGGTCTGCTGAACCTGCGTCGACCGTGAGCAATGCAAGGAACTCCCGATTTCCTGCGGGACCAAGGAGGGGCGACTGCACCAACCCGGCGGCGACAAACCCGACTCCCTCTGCAGCGTCGCAGATCTCCCGCAGCACCCTCCGATGGACGTCCGGGTCGCGTACCACGCCCCCTCGTCCCACCTCCCGTTTGCCTGCCTCGAACTGCGGCTTGATAAGTGGGACACATACCCCGCCGGGTTGGAGAAGCCGGGCAGCAATGGGAAGAATAAGCCGCAGCGAGATGAACGAAACGTCGATGACGACGACGCCTACCTTCTCCGGTAGAGAATCAAGCGTCCGGGCATTCGTCCGCTCAAGGACGACGACCCGATCATCTTGGCGAATCCGTTCGTGCAACTGTCCGTAGCCGACATCGACGGCGTAAACACGAGTGGCACCGGCTTGGAGCAGGCAGTCCGTGAACCCGCCGGTGCTCGCCCCGAGATCCGCCGCTACCTTGCCTTCCACATCCAATGAGAAAGCCTCAAGCGCGTGTGCCAGTTTCTCGCCGCCTCGACTCACGTAACGGGGCTTAGCGCTCATCGTGACCATGTCCCGCTCGGACACGAGACTTCCCGCCCGGCTGGCCGGCGTGCCATTGATGAGGACGTCACCGGCGAGAATGAGCGCCCTGGCGCGCGAGCGGGACTCGGCAAGACCCCGTCGTACCAGCTCTTCATCGAGCCGAGCGCGGCCCCTAGGCGCTGACGAAGTCAAGGTCTAGTTCGCAGCCGTGCGAACGCGTTCAACAAACGGCGCGGTATGGTGGTGACAGATGGCGAGGGCGAGCGCATCCGCCGCGTCGTCAGGCTGGGGAACCTGATCGAGACGAAGAATGAGGCGCACCATCTCCTGAATTTGGCCCTTGTCCGCCTTACCGTATCCGACCACAGCGTGCTTCACCTCAGACGGGCTGTACTCCACGATCGGCACGCCCAACCGAGCGGCGGCCAGCATCGCCACCCCCCGGGCCTGCCCGACGGCAATCGCGGTCGTCACATTGCGGGCAAAGAAGAGCTGTTCGATGGCCATGACATCAGGCCGGTGCGTGGCTATGAGATCCGAGAGATGGTCGAACAGGAAGACCAGGCGGTCGGGCATCGGCCGGTCCGGCCGCGTCTCGACAACCCCGAAGGCAAGCAGGACGGGATCGCGATCCCCCTCCACGGCGCCATAGCCAAGGAGCGCGGTACCCGGATCCACTCCCAGGATTCGCATCAATCCGATATCTTCCCTGTGGGCTCGGGGCTAGCTGACCTGAGCGAGGACATCATCTGAGACGTCGAGGTTGGAGTAGACCTGCTGAACGTCATCCAGATCCTCAAGCCGCTCCAACAGCCGAATTGCCTTCACAGCCACATCCGGCTCCGGGCTCATCATCGTCTTAGGACGCATCGTCAACTCGGCGGACTCCACCGCCTGGCCAGCTGCCGTCAATGCTTCCTGCACGCGATGAAGGTCCTGAGCGTCTGTGTACACCTCTACCGAGCCGTCTTCGACCTGGACGTCATTCGCGCCAGCATCGATGGCCACGAGCGCCAGCTCGTCCGCATCCTGGCCCTTCGCATCGAGCACGATCATACCAACGTGATCGAACATCCAACCGACGCTACCACTCTCACCTAGCGTTCCGCCGCTCCGGGTCAATGCTGCCCGCACCTCCCCAACGGTCCGATTCCGATTATCTGTCATCGCAAGAATCATCAGCGCGGTTCCGCCCGGTCCGTACCCCTCATAGAAAATTTCATCGAATTGCTCGCCTCCGGACTCGCCCGAGCCACGCTCAATGGCCCGGTCGATATTCTCCTTCGGCATGTTCTCAGCCCGCGCTTTCTGCACCGCAAGACGGAGACGGAAGTTGGCCTCGGGATCAGGAAGACCGGCGCGTGCCGCAACCGTGATCTCCCGGGCAAGCTTGGTGAAGAGCTGGCCCCGCTTGGCGTCAGCAGCACCCTTTTTCCGCTTAATCGTCGACCACTTCGAGTGCCCGGACATAGAC
>JAUJMG010000149.1:3385-8889 GCA_030446955.1 Thermomicrobiales bacterium | reverse complement strand
GCAACAGCGATCTGGCGAACACCCCGGTCGCGCACAGAGCCGGGGCTGCTTCCCCGTCGTCCGTCACGTTGCGTTCCCGGACCGGCACACCGGGCAGAATCAACTGGGCTCACTCCTTTTAGCGTTCTGTCGCACGCCGGGCGCGGTCAATCTGCATGGAGAGGACTGGCCCGTTCATCACGGTCACTTCCTTATACTGAATATGGGGACGGCCTGCTAGGCGAGGCCTACCCCGTACAGGGCGAGGGGCAATCCCCCTTGTTCCACACATCCTGCGCTGCCGGATCGGCTTCGGTGGCAAGCGGCCGGAGACGCCCGGGTGGACGCCCAGCCGGGCCAGCATGCAGTCCAACTGCCGTGCACCCCGAGCGCCTCCACAACCCGCGTTCAGGCCTCGCCGTTCGAGCCGAAAGGTGCCCCGCCGTAGCCTGAGATGCGGCAGGCAGCGCGTCACCGCGCGAGGACCATTTCCAGCCTCGATCGCGGCCTGCCGCGCCGGCCGTTCAGCGATGGCGCCTTCTCATTGGCGCGTGGAGCAAGCGATACGTGAGGGCGAACCGGCACCCGCGTTAGACGCGTCAAGCCGCCGCGGCCGGGCATGATGCAGAATCCTCCGTTGTTTGCCTTCTCCAGTGAGAACATTCGCACCGCGGTGCGGCCAGGAGATCAACCATCAACGTGAGCGCGGGGCTTGACAACGGGGGAGAAAAGACCGACAAAGCGCGTGGCGGGTCGTAAGGTACCGTGGCCCGCCCGCTGGGGCGGATGGTGCTTCTGGGCCGCGGGCGATGGTGCCCCGGGCCTGTAGTGCAACAGGAGGAACTCGGCGATGGCGCGAGTGATCTTCGATGGGGTCACCAAGCAGTACAGCGGCGGCGGCCAACCGGCCGTCTCAAACCTCAACTTTGAGGTCCAGGACCAGGAGTTCCTCGTCCTCGTCGGCCCCTCCGGCTGCGGCAAGTCCACCGCCATGCGGATGGTCGCGGGCTTGGAAGAGATCACCGGCGGCCGGATCATCATCGGGGACCGGGTCGTCAACGACCTCCCTCCGAAGGACCGGGACGTGGCGATGGTCTTCCAGTCCTACGCGCTCTACCCTCACATGAGCGTCCGCGACAACCTCGCCTACCCACTCAAGCTGCGCAAGGTGCCGAAGGCCGAGCGGGAGCAGCGGGTGCTGGAAGCGGCCAGGACCCTCGACATCGAGCCGTTCCTGGACCGCAAGCCCAAAGCCCTCTCCGGCGGCCAGCGCCAGCGTGTCGCCCTTGGCCGCGCCATCGTCCGCAACGCGGATGTCTTCCTGATGGACGAGCCGCTCTCCAACCTGGACGCCAAGCTGCGGGTCCAGACCCGCGCCGAGCTCATCAAGCTGCACGACCGCGTCAAGACCACGACCATCTACGTCACCCATGACCAGGTCGAGGCGATGACGATGGGCGACCGGATCGCCGTCATGAGCCAGGGTGTCCTCCAGCAGCTCGACACCCCGCAGCAGCTCTACGACAACCCGGCCAACAAGTTTGTCGCCGGCTTCATTGGCTCCCCGTCGATGAACTTCCTGGACGTCAATCTCCAGGCCAGCGACGGCAGGCTCTACGCCACCACCCCCGGCTTCAAGATGCGCGTCCCGGACGCCAAGGGGCAGACGCTCCAGCGCTACCTTGGTCAGACCGTCACCCTCGGGGTGCGGCCGGAGCACCTGGTGGAGCGCTCCCGCCTCGACGGCCAGACCCCACCGGACGCCACCATCCCGGTCAACGTCGACGTGATCGAGCTGCTCGGCAACGAGATCTTCGTCTACCTGACCAACGCCGGCACCACCCTCACTTCGCGCATGGACCCGGACATCAAGCTGGAGCGCGGCCAGCAAATTGAGGTCGCCGCCGAGCCCGACAAGCTCCACTTCTTCGACCCCCAATCCTCCGAGAAGGTCGCCTAGCGATCTCCTCCCGGACCTGATGTAGAACAAACCGCGCTCCCGGAAAATCCGGGAGCGCGGCCCATTTCAACCATCCCGCCTGTAGCTTGTAGGGGCGACGCATGCGTCGCCCGCTCCCCGCACCCGCCCGCTCCCCGTCTCCGCCAAACTTTGGAGGCCGGGAACGCAACCCCGCACCTAGCACCCAACACGCGTCGAGAAAAACGCCGCGAGGCCGGGACAATCGTCCCGGCCTCGCCTTGGTGTGGATGTTGCCGTGCCTGTCCGCTAATCCCGCCGGCTCGGGTCGGTTAGCTCTTGGACGTGGTCTCGTCCTTGGAGCCTGCGGAGATCGCCTCCGGCTGGCTGCCACCGGCGCGAACCTCGATCCGGCGCGGCTTCGCCTGCTCCGCCTTCGGCAGCCGCAGTCGCAGCACGCCGTGCTCGAACGTCGCCTCGGCCTGCGACCCGTCCACCTCGATCGGCAGCGTCACCGAGCGCCGGAAGGTGCCGTGCGGCAGCTCGTGCAGGTACCAGGTCGCCCCCTTGGCCTCCTCAGCCGACGCGACGTCCCGCATCTGCCCGCTCAGGGTCACCGTCCCCTGGTTGATCGTGACCTCAAGGTCCTCCGGCCGCATCCCCGGCGCCGCGGCGATGATCACCACCTCGTCCGATGTCGCGTACACGTCGAGCGGGAGCGGCATCCTCGTCGCGCTGTTTCCAGTGCCGCCCGCCGACCACAGGCTCCGGAACGGCCCGCCGACGAAGCTCTCGGCCATCAGCCGGTCCATCGCGTCCCTCAGGCTGACAAACTCGTCCGTCGCGGGGAATCGATTGACCATCGTGAACACCCTCCTTGCCTCACCTCAAACGAAGCCAGAACCTGTGAGCGGCTGCCGTAGACTCACCGCTCTCTCATGGAAACCAGTATAGAATTCGCGTCGTTCACTGTCAAGAGGTCTCACCATATCGTATCAACTTTCTCCCTGCTAGACTCGATGGGCGAGATGGGCGGTCAGATGGAAGCGAGCCAGATTCTGCACCGTTCCAGCAAGTCATCAACGGTGTGGAAAGGAGTCGAACTGCCATGTCGATGGAAGAAGGGGACGGCGCCTCGCGGAACCAGGAACCGGCGTGGCAGGAAGAGGACTCCGCAGCCTTTATCGCGTTGGGGGCCGCCATGATTCCCCGCCGGGACGAAATCGAGCGGGTCCTGCTCGATCTCGTCCCGGCCACGCCGGACGAGGCGTTCCGGGCCGTCGAGATCGGAACCGGTGCTGGCTGGCTCAGCGCGGCCTTGCTGCACCGCTTCCCGGCTGCCCACGTGATCGGGCTGGACGGCTCGCCGACGATGCTCCGAGAGACGGCGAATCGTCTCGCCCCGTTTGGGGACCAGGTCGGGCTACAGCTGTTCCGCTTGGAAGATCCGGACTGGCCGGATGCCGTCGCCAGCCCGATCCGCTGCTTTCTCAGCAGCCTCGTGATCCACCACCTGGACGGTCCGGCCAAGCGGAACCTCTTTTCCCGCTTGTTCGAATGCCTGGAGCCCGGCGGCGCGCTCCTGATCGCCGACATCCTGGACCCGACCTCTGAGCCGGGCCGGCTCCACATGGCTCGCGCCTGGGAGGACGTGGTCCGGCGCCAATCGCTCGCCCTGTACGGCGACCTCCGTGCCCACGATTTCTTCATGGAAGCGCGTTGGAACATCTTTGACCACCCGGATCCAGGAGACAAACCCTCCCCCCTCCCGCAGCAACTCCGCTGGCTGGAGGAGATCGGGTATACAGGCGTCGATGCCTGGTGGGTCTCCGCTGGTCACGCCGTCTACGGGGGCTACAAGCCCAGGGATGGTGCGTAGCCGGCATCCGGCGGGAGAAAAGGCGCGACTGCGCCATCCGCAGGGGCGACGCAGCCGGCGCTAAGTCTCCAACTAGCGCCCCGAGGCAACCTTCGTTGCGGGCTGGTGAGGGGCAGTTGTGTGGGTCATCCGGCTACGCCGCTGCCTGCTCCAGCAGTGCGTCTACATCCTCGACAGTCGTTTCCGCCGCCTCGAACCAGAAGTGCCAGAGGGTCTCTAAATCTTCCCCCGAGGCGTCCTCAAAGGCGGCGAGCAGATCCACGGGCTCGGCAATGCGGTAGGCATAGTCCCGCGCATAGGTGTCCAGCGCGGCGAAGAAGGCCGCATCCCCGATCCGCTCCCGGATCGCCAGGAATCCCAACGCCGCCTTTCCGTAGAAGATCGGCCCCCGATTCTCCTGGCCGTCTCGGATCGGGAGGTCGGCCACCTGGTCCCCGAGCTCCTCCAGGCTCTGTCGGTAGGGACCGGCCACCCCGCGCGCGAGCAACTGGTCGGCCGTCTCGCCGCCCCGTACCTCCTCGGCCCAGACGAGCGCCGTGTAGGTGGTCAGCCCCTCGACCATGAACGTGTGATCGTTGGAGTTCGCGCCAACGTTAACGCCCCACCACTGGTGGCCAACCTCGTGCGCGACGACAAACGCGAACCCGTCCGGATTCTCCGCCGCCATCCCGCCGTAGAGGCTCGGGCCATCTAGGAAGACAAGTCCCGTCCACGCTACTCCCAACGCTCCCGCGAGCGCCGCATCCACCAGATCGAGCTCTGCGAATGGGTAAGCGCCGAACTGGGCGCTGTAGACCTTCAGCGCGCTCGCCGCGATCTCCAGCGCGCTCGCGGCCCCCGCCTCCGCCCCGGGGTTGGCGTAGGAGGTGACCGTGACGCCGTCCACCTCCTGGCTGATCGCCGCGTAATCGGCGTCAACCACCAGCGCGAAGTCCCGGGCTGGTCCTGCGATGTAGCGCCGGGTCACCGTCCCCCCTTCGGTGACCTCCCCGACACCGCTCCCGGAGGTGACGACCTGAAGCTCGGCGGGAAGGGTAAGGGAAACCTGGTAGAGCGCGGCATCGCCGAAGGTCGGGTCACCGAATGTTGTCGGCGGGTCTAGGCGCCAGCCGGCGTCGGGCTCATGGCCGGCCAGGATCGGGTACCAATCGGAAAGGATCCAGGTGCCGGTGGCAGAGTCGACGTTGAGAATGCCGTAACTGCCCGTGGAGTCCACCGGGACGGTCGTCGTGAAGGCCAGCGCGATCTCCACCGTTCCTTTGGTTGGAAGCATCTCGGAGAGCGGAACCTGGAGCACGGTCTCCGAGACGGACAGCTCCGGAGCCTCGACCGGTTCCCCATCCACCCGCAGGTCGGTGACTGTTAGCCCACCGGTTCCATAGTAGCCGGCGTTCGGGAAGAGCCGGAGATACACCTCCCGCAGTGACCTTCCCGTCTGGTTCACAAACGTGATCCGCTCTCGCCCGCCGATCGTGCCCGCCGCCACGTCCAGTCGCACATCAAGGTCATACCGGCTCAGCCTCCCGGCCGTGGCCGCGACCACCTCGTCCCGCCATTCGGGGAGCACCGCGTCGTAGCCGGCAGCGTCCGGTTCCGCCCCGGCCGAAGCCAGGCGTGCACTGTGTACTGACCGCACTGGCGAGAGACCGGCGCTCCCTGCTGTGAGTAGATCACCCAGAAGAGCGCCGGCTGCAAGCAGAACGACGAGCGCGACACGGAGCGCACCCG
>JAUJMG010000149.1:0-3285 GCA_030446955.1 Thermomicrobiales bacterium | reverse complement strand
GGAGCGATGCTTCAATGACCGATGACCCGGCGATCCGACAGGTGCCCTCCTTAGAGGACGATGGGGTCAGCCTTCGTTCCGCCCAGCCGTCGGCCGATGCATCAACGAGGATCACTGTCCGGCCGCTGACACCAGCCGATCGCCCGTTCTACGCGTCCATCGTCGATCGATTGACCCCGCTCGAAACGGCCGCCCAACGCGATCCCGCCGTGATGGCGGAGTTCAACCGGCGGATAGCGGCGGCTGAAGCTCCGGAACCCGCAGGGGCGGAGGCCTTTCTCGCCGTGGGTCCGATGGGAGAGCCGCTGGGGGTGCTCAGCCTCAATCCGATGCGTGATTACTTCACCGGGCTGGATCGGGCCTACATCTCCGTTCTGGTCGTCGCGGAGGAAGCGGAGGGCCGTGGCGTCGGCACGGCCCTGCTTCACCACGCCGAGGCGTAGGCAGGGGCCCACGGCTACGCCGAGGTGTCCCTGGATGTCTTTGCAAGCAACACCGCGCCCACGCCTTCTACGAGCGCACCTGCTACCGCCCGGATTGGCTCCACCTCGTCAAGAGACTCGAGGAGTAGGCGTGGGGCCTTGCCCCTCTCTACTCCTCCGCGCCTTCCGAGCTAACCAGTCGGGGCCAGCGCCGTGTCAGGCACGAGTGGATTGGTCCCGACCGCGGCTTCGTCGCCATCTCCAACGCCGTCCCCGTCTGTATCGAAGACGACGGGGCTAGTGCCGTACGTCAACACTTCCTGCCCATCCAGCAAGCCATCCCCGTCCGTGTCCGCGACGAGTGGGTCGGCGCCGAGGGCAACCTCGTCAGCGTTGGCGAGTCCATCACCATCGTCGTCAGCCAAGGATGGGTTCGCGGGAACCCCGGCCGCGGGGGGCTGGAAGTTGTACAGGTTGATCTGCGCGTTCGGACTCTCCTCATCGATAGACACGGTGTAGCCACCGGCTTCGGTGAGTTCACTGTCGAGCGCGATATAGACGTCGAAGGCGATCGGTGGCGTCTGGAAGACTTGATACTCGCCGAACGGCAACTCCGTCCAGGTGGCGGAACTCGCACCGGAGCCGGCGGCGTCGGCCAGCGTCAACGTCACGCCGTCGGGCGTCAACAGGGACACGTCGAAGTCGCCTTCGGCCAGCGGGCAGTCAGCTGGCACCACGGTTTCCGGTCGCTGACCCGCCGGGCAGTTGCGGATGCTGACCGTGATCGAGCCGCTCCTCGCGGCGGGAGTAGCTCGTGGGGTGGCCCGTGGCGTGGCGCGGGGTGTCGCAGTCGGCGTGGCCGTCGCGGTCGGCTCCGCCGCAATCGAGATCTCCGATCCGATTATGGCAGCAACGAAGGTGGCCGTCCGGCCCACTCCGCCCACCTCAACCGCTCGAATCGTCAACGCACTTGAGAAGGCACCGGCCTCCCCGGTGTTCAGCCGCGTTGGCTCGCGGTCGCCGCGGCCACGCACCTCAACCACCCCCACCGTCGCCATGACCAGGATGGGTGTATCACCCTCCGCTGCCCGGATGTCCATGGATTCGCTGCTACGAAGGGCATCGCGGACGAGATCGAGATCCCGGTTGCCCTCCGGGGCCTCGAAGGCATCGCTGCCGAAGATCAGCTCACCGCCTCCGACCTCGTCGACGGCGTCGGCGTCCACCAGTTCGATCGCCGTGTACGCGACCGGGGCATCCGCTAGGCTCGCTCGCTGCTGGCGGACGTCGGCTCGAATCATCGTCGCCTCACCCGGGGCGATCCGGGTCTGGTCGCCGGTGGGCTGGTCGGTCACCAACACGGCGCCCTCGTCCGCGAGCAGGAAGCCCGGGTCCCGCCTCCCTGTCGGAGCATCGGCCGGCAGCCGCGCGGTCTGACGAGCGACACGCCACGCAACTTCTCCGCTCGGCATGGTGACGACGCCCTGGGCGATCACGGCGGCACTTCCCTCGGCGGGAGAGGGATCGTCCTGGGCGAGGCGGGCTGTCAGGGCGCCTGCTGTCGAAGCGGCAAGCAACGCCGCCAAGGTGGCCCCGAGCAGGGTCGCCCTGAGCGAACGACTCCGCCTGCTCGACGGGGTGCGGCCCGCATTGGACCAGTCAAACGAGAGCCAGGGCATACCGATTCTCCTCCGTCGACCGGAGCGCTGCTCGGGCCGATCTCTGCTTCCATGAATGAGGCGATCCTAAGCAGTCCGTCAGGAGAGCGCAACCCGCGGGGCCGTCTCCCTATCCCGACTGGCAGCGGCACTGACGGACTGCGGCTCGCCGTCTGGGAGAAAGATCGGGGTGATGTTGTCCTGCCGCCAGTATTCCGGCGCCCTGCCGGAGGGCTCGGTCCTGACAGCGGGGAACTGCGACGTATGCGACCATCGTGCGAGGAGACATTGAGCAGCGGCCGCTGGTGTCAATGATTGCTCACGCGTCGGGTGCATCAGGTGGCGAGCCACCAGCAGGTTGTCCGGCGGGCGGTGGTCGAGCCAGGCATGGGGCGGTCAGGCCCCGGCGGTCTCCACGTCGACCATCTCCAGAATCGCGAATGAGCGGAGCAAACAACAGCGTCAGGACTCGATCGGAATCCCTGTCCGATCCAGGGCGCGAAGCCGTGGATCGGGCGGGAGGAAGGAGCTTGCATACTGATGACGGAGACCAGACCTTCCGTTGGCCGCCGGGGCGGGCTGACATCCTACGGTGACACCGGATTCAGCACGTTCATGCGGCGGGCGTTCGCCAAGGGGATGGGCTTCTCGGACGAGGATCTGCGCCGCCCGGTGATCGGGATTTGCAACTCGTGGAGCGAGTTGAATCACTGCAACGCCCATCTGCGCACGGTCGCGGAGGCGGTCAAACGGGGCGTCTGGCAGGCCGGCGGGTGGCCCCTGGAATTCCCAACCATCTCTCTCGGCGAGATGTTCATCTCCCCGACCGCCATGCTCTATCGCAATCTGATGGCGATGGACACGGAAGAGATGATCCGCGCCCAGCCGCTCGATGGGGTGGTGCTGCTTGCCAACTGTGACAAGACGACCCCAGCCCAACTGATGGGGGCGGCCAGCGCCGACGTGCCCGCGATCATGGTCACGGGCGGACCGATGCTCAACGGCCGCTGGCGTGGCCAGGACCTCGGTGCCTGCACCGATTGTCGCCGGTACTGGACGGAGTACCGGGCCGGCACCATCGGGGATGAGGAACTCGGGGAACTCGAGGACGCCCTCTTTCGCTCCAGCGGTCACTGCATGGTGATGGGCACGGCCAGCACCATGGCCTCAGTCGCCGAGGCGCTCGGGATGATGCTTCCCGGCGG
>JAUJMG010000639.1 GCA_030446955.1 Thermomicrobiales bacterium | reverse complement strand
CAGGGTCTGCCCGGTAGCGAGGATGCCGTGTCGGCGCGACTATCTCCTCCGTGACACTGACGGCGCCTCTCCGCCGATACTGCGCAGAGGGGCGCGCCGCCTGACCGATGATCAAAGGCACGTACAGGTCACCGCTTCAGGGAGGCGATCATGGACGGGATCCGCGATTACTGCCGCGCGCCCGCCGACGGCGTACGGCGGTCACGACGGCCAGAATCGCGGCGGTGATGAGTGCCAGGAACAGGACGAGGCCGGGTACCAGCGTCTGAGCGAGATTCCCTCCAAGGCCCTTCCCGACGGCGAGCTGACCGATCCCCGGCGGGGTTGAGGCTTCGGAAGCAAGGTCATAGGGGCCCGGGGTGTCGATGTGGAAGGTCGCCACGGCGGTCCCCTCATGGCTGCCGGTGCTGTAGTCGAACGAGCCGCGGTACTCGGTGAGCTGCACCGGCTCGCCGCTTGGCGCTTGCAGAACAACCCGGAAGGGTGGAACTCCGGTGGATCCCGTCGCCTCGTAGTAGAGGGTGTAGTGGCCTGCCGTGGCGAAGCGGACGGTACCGCTCCCTGGCAGATCCACCCGGTCGAACGCGTCCACGTCGTCGGAGAGCTGACCGAGGCCGCGAACGAGTCCACCAACTCCGATGATGAGGCCTAGGACCGCAACGATGGCAGCGATCACGTAACCCCGACGGGAGGGCAGGACCGAAATCGGCCTCGACGAAAGGATCGGCTCGCCGGACCGTTCGGCAGCGTCGTCCACAGCGCCTGTTCTGTCCGAGGTGAGCCCATAGCTTTGCTCGTCGTTCATCGAAGTTCTCGATTCGTCGAATCGTGGCCGGCAGTGGCCGCCACAGGGGGGAGGTGGGAGGCAGCCAACGGCGCCACCACGATGATGCGGAAAACTGCGACCGGCGGTGCCAATTGCATGAGTCGCTTCACGTACGCCGTCCTTTCATGGTTCATCGGATTTACGGAGAGAGACGAGCTCCCAGAGCAGCGGCTCTCGTCCCGCCTGCTCTGGAAGTCCTCTTTGGTCAGGCTGATCGGCTTCGGCACTCGGCCTAGTCCTTTACGACGTCGAAGGTCGAGGACGTTCCGGCAAGGCCGAAGGTCATACACACCTTCAACCGGAGGTCGAAGTTGGGGTCCGATCCCTGGCTTGTAAGCCGGTTCCTGGTGTCGGCGATGATGTACACCCATCCGTCGTCGATGCGAGTGTGGGCGTTGAAGCTGTCCCCTCCGAGTTAGCTCGTCCCGTCCGCGGCTTGACCCGCCAACCGGATGCGCAGATGAGTTTGACCCCGGGACCCGTCGTCGTTGAGCCATTCTTTGGTGGAGGCATGGCCGTTGGTGGTGAGCGTGATGTCGTCGAACTGCGGCGTGCAAGGGTTGTCCACGCCGGGCATGACGAACTCGAAGGACACACGGCTGTCCTCCACCTTCGGGAAGCTCGGGCAAGAACCAAGGTGACGCCGCCGGCCTGGCACCACTGGCGGCTGTCCTCCACCTGCCCCCGGCAGTTGTAGTTGTCGGCGTTGGCGCACGCGGAGGCGTTGCCGGGGACCAGGTGCCGCCCGACTCGCACAGGTGCCAGACGTAATCCCGTAGAGCCGGTCCAGACGCTGCCGATGAGCAACCATCGGTAGCGCTCTTGGGCACGAGTTGATGCGGGTGATTCCGGGGCACGACCTCGACCGCCGCGGTGTCGTCGGTGCCAGTGCGCCAGTCTCGATGCTGAATGTTGAGCACCTCGCCAGGCGCATCCCCGTCTCGGCCAGCAACGCCACAGCAGCCGGTAGTCGGAGATTCCCCGCCACGTCGCCGAACCGGGATCCCATGCCGCCTCGGGCGCGCAGAGGGAGTCGATCTGCGGGTAGAAGCACCGGGAGCGGCTTGACTCGGCTGTGGACCCCGGACCACCGATCGACACCGGGCCGTGCTGGCGGGGGATGTGCTGAAGGAGCGGCAGGAAGGGGCCCGGCGGGTGTGGTGTCAACGGCCCCCCGGGGGTGGGACGCCGGTGTGGTCGTCCCGCCCCGGGGCTCGTTACCAATGGTTGCCCGGCCTCAGATGGACTGAATGGCGCCGTTGGTGGTGGCCTCGTCGCCGGCCGAGAGGTACCACTCGGCGCCGGCCCGTCCTCGACGGATCTGATGCCGCTGCCCCGGCCGATGGTGTCGGGGCTGGCGTCGTCGGCGACGGAGTTGATGCCGCTGCCCCGGCCGATGCCGTCGGGGCTGGCGTCGTCGGCCAGGGCGGGGCCGACGCCCAGGGCGCCCAGGTCCAGGACCATGGCCGAGGCGGCGGTGAGGCGGGCGATTCGGGTGGGGTGCTGTTCATGGGAGTAGTGCCTTTCGGGTCTCCGCCGGGGCCCGGTGCCCCTGCTGCTGCGTACTCTGACGGAC
>JAUJMG010000148.1:7796-8895 GCA_030446955.1 Thermomicrobiales bacterium | reverse complement strand
GCGGCGATGCCCTGCCGCAGTGCCTCCTGGTAGATCCAAACATCTCCCCACTAGGCGATCCAGCGAAACCCCTGCGCGATCAGCGCCTGCGCCTCGGCGACGCTCGCGGCCATGTAGCCTGGCGCTTTGTCGTGCCGGGCGCAGGCGTTCAGGATCCTATCGACCGCGCGCTGGTAGTCCGGATGGTCGAAGCGGGCGGGGATCCCGAGCGAGGTCGATAGATCGAACCCGCCAATCCAGAGGACGTCGATCCCCTCGATGGCGGCGATCGCGTCCACCGCCTCGACGCCGGCGACGGTCTCAATCTGCGCGATCAAGAGCCCCTCCTCATTAGCGCTGCGCATCCGGGCGGGGATGTCCCGCTGACCGGCGTAGTCGTCCTGAGCGAGGCCGGGGCCGGCGCCGCGGGCGCCGAGCGGGTGGTACTTAGCGGAGCGGACGATCAGGCGTGCCCGCTCCGCACTCTCCACCATCGGCACCGCCAGACCCATCGCCCCCACGTCAAGCGGGCCGGCCAGCAGGTGGTACTGCGCCGCCGGCACCCGCACGAGGGGCACCGTATCGGCGGCTCGGGTCGTCGCCATCAGGCCGCGGACCGTCTCCACCGTCCAGCCGGTATGCTCCATGTCGAAGAGGACGAAGTCGGCCCCCGCCTCGGCGGCGATCCGGCCGATGCCTGTCGTGGCGAACTCGAAGATCGTCGTCCCGATCGAGACGCGTCCCGCGGCGAGGGTTCGCTTGACCCTGTTCTCCCGCATCCTGCCTCCCCAACCCCGGTTATCGTTCCGCCGGGCGCCTCGACCAACCGCCGCAGTCTACGGCCTCGGCACCACACCTGATGACGATGTCGCACGCATTGACGATGTTCGGCATACGTCGCATGATGGCCCCCTGGAGGCTTCCCATGCGCGACTCAGAGACCATCCCGCCCGATGCTGTGACCTTCCTGTTCACCGACATTGAGGGCAGCACCAAGCGGTGGGAAGCCGCGCCAGCGGCAATGGCCCAGGCCCTCGCCCAGCACGATGACCTGCTGCGCTGGGCGATCGAAGCCCACGGCGGCGTCGTCTTCAAGACGGTCGGCGACGCCTTCTGCGCC
>JAUJMG010000148.1:0-7696 GCA_030446955.1 Thermomicrobiales bacterium | reverse complement strand
CCTCAAGGACCTGCTCCAGCCGGAGCGCATCTTCCAGGTCGCCGCCCCGGGGCTCGAGACCAGCTTCCCCCCCCTCAAGAGCCTCGACCGCCAGCCTCATAACCTGCCGGCCCAGCCGACGATGCTGGTGGGGCGGGAGCGGGAGGTGGCCGCGACACGGGCTCTGCTGGAGGACGGGGCGCGGCTGGTGACCCTGACCGGTCCCGGCGGCACCGGCAAGACGCGCCTCGGGCTGCAGGTTGCCGCCGAGCTGGTCGACACCCTCCGTGATGGGGCCTGGTTCGTGCCGCTCGCGCCCTTGACCGATTCGGCTCTGGTGGTGCCGGCCATCGCCGGGGTGCTGGGGGTGCGGGAGACGGGGCACGAGCCGCTGGAGACGACGCTGCTCGAGGAGTTGGCCGCCAAAGAGCTGCTGCTGCTGCTGGACAACTTCGAGCACCTCACCGTGGCGGCTCCGATGCTCGGTCGGATCATCGCGAACTGCCCGAAGGTGCGGCTGCTGGTGACCAGCCGGGCGACGCTGCGGGTCTACGGGGAGCGCGAACTGGACGTGCCGCCCCTGGCCCTGCCGGACCTGAAGCGCCTGCCGCTGCTGGGGGAACTGGCGGCGGTGGCGGCCGTCGAACTCTTCGTCGAGCGGGCCGTCGCCATCCGGCCCGACTTTGGTCTGAGCGAGGCCAACGCAGCGGCGGTGGCGGCCATCTGCGTCCGGTTGGAAGGGTTGCCGCTGGCGATCGAGTTGGCGGCGGCGCGAGTGCGCATCCTGCCTCCGGACAAGTTGCTGGACCGGCTGACCAAGCGGCTCGACCTGCTGACCGGGGGGGCAGCCGACCGGGACGCGCGGCAACAGACACTGCGTGGGGCCATTGCCTGGAGCTACGACCTGTTGGCGCCCGCCGAGCAGACCCTGTTCCGGCGCTTGGGGGTCTTTGCAGGCGGCACGTTCGAGGCGATCGAGGCGGTCTGTGGAGGGGCGGGGGCCGGGGAGATCCTCGACGGGTTGGAGTCGCTGGTGACCAAGAGCCTGCTGCGGCAGGAGGAGGGGGGGGAGGGGCCGCGCTTCTTCCTGCTGGAGACAATCCGAGAGTTCGCCCTGGAACGGCTGCAGGAGAGCGGGGAGGGAGCACGGCTGCGGGAAGCGCACGCGGCGACCTTTCTGGAGTTGGCCGAGCAAGCCGAGCCGGCGTTGCGGAGACCGGAGCAGGCGACGTGGCTGGAGCGCCTGGAGGCCGAGCACGATAACCTGCGCGCAGCCTTAGGTTGGTCCGAGGAGGTCGAGGACACCGAGACCGGGCTGCGCCTCGCCGCCAGCCTGCGCTATTTCTGGTGGGTTCGTGGGCACGTGACAGAGGGTCGCCGCTGGCTGGAACGTGCCCTGGAACGGGGACAGGATGGATCACCGGTGGCCCGGGCAAAGGCACTGGCGGAAGCTGGCTTCTTAGCGCAACAACAAGGGGATTACGCGCAGGCATACACGCTTCTCGACCACTCGTTGACCCTGTGCCACCAGGCGGGCGACACCCTGGGAGCGGCTCATGCGCTTGGTTACCTCGGCTTGGTCGCGGAACTGCGGGGTGACTACGAGCTTGCAGAATTGCAATACGAGGAGAGTCTGGCCACCTACCGAGAGCTTCGGGATAAGCGGGGGATCAACCTTGGTCTGAATTGGCTTGGCGCGTTGGCCTTCTCGAAGGGGAACTACGATCAAGCCACGGCGTACTTCAAGGAACAGCTGAAGATCAGCCGGGAGCTTCGCGACACGAAGATGGTGGCATTTGCACTCTGCAACCTCGCAGAGACATTGCAGCACCAGGGAAACGTGGAGCGTGCGGTTGCACTCTACGGGGAGGCGCTGCCGCTCCTAGAGGGTCTCGGTGATAAGCGAGCCGCGGCCGAGGTGAGCTCCTGTTTAGGAAGGCTCGAGCTGAGCCAGGGGAATGGCTGTCGGGCTCACGAATTGCTCTGCGAAAGCCTAGTCGTCCTTCAAGAACTAGGAGACAAGGCCGCCGTGGCCGCTTGTCTTGAGGCGCTGGCCAGTGTGGTGACCGAGCAAGGCGCAGCTCTGGAGGCAGCGCGGCTGTTCGGGGCAGCCGACGCGCTGAGGGAGACAATTGGAGTTCCATTGCCTCCAGCGTATCGATCAGAGTACGACCGGCACGTGGGCGCAGCTCGGACAATTGAACAGCAAATCTTCTTCGCCGCGGCATGGGAAGAGGGCCGGGCATTGAGCCTTGACCAGGCCGTTGCCGAGGCCCTCGTTTCCTCACCCTCTCAATTCGGACGCTAGTAGCTTCCCCTCAGGATGTCGGGTGGCACATCGGTGCACTGGCTGTTGACGCAATACGGTGTCGGTGATTGGCAAACGTGCCCGCAAGCGCCACAGTTGTTGGCGTCACACGTGAGGCTGGTGCATTGCCCATTGCAGCAGGTGCTGCCGTCGCTGCACTGCGAGCCGTTCTCCTCACCCACACAAGCACCAAAGGTCTTCGGAGTGTATGTGCAGATAGGGGAACTCTCTCCACCCGACGGTGGGTTAAGTATGTAATTACAGCTCGCCGTATGGCACGCATCGGGTCTACAGGCCGGTACTTGCTCGCAGATGCCGGTCTGTGAATTGCAGACATTGGGGTAGCACGGGTTGCCGCTGGAAGAACAGACGACCGGCGTGCCCACGCAGTAACCGGCCGCACTACAGGTATCGTTGGTCGTGCACGCGTTGTTATTGTTGCAGGCCTGCCCCACCTTCGTCGGGTCCGCCTCGTCACCACAGGTGCCATTGGCGCAAACCGCCCTTCGGCAATCGAGAGATTGGGCAGGCGGCGGGCATTGCGTTCCGCAACCACCGCAGTTGTGTAGGTCCGACTTCGTGTCGACGCAGGCCCCGTTGCACGGTTGAGTCCCGGTCGGGCAGCAAACCCCAGCAATACAGGTCGTGTCGTCAGCGCAGGCGAGGCAGGTACCACCGATGTTGCCGCAGAACGCATCGGCGCCACCGGTCTGACAGCTCCCATTCGTGTCGCAGCACCCGCCCACGGCCGCGCAAGCGGCCTGCTCGCAGACACAAACTCCGCCGCTACAGACCTGCCCGGCGTCGCAATCAGCAGTGCCACAGCACTCCGCGCAGATCCCGTCACAGCAGCGTTCGCCCGCCAGGGTGCAGTCGACACAGGTCCCACCGGTGGAGCCGCACGTGGTATCGGAGCTCGTTTGACAGATGCCGTCGGCGCAGCAACCGCCCAAGCCGGCACAGGCGATTTGGTCACAGATGCAGGCACCGCTGAAGCAGGCTTCGCCGATCATCGGCTCGCAGCTGTCGCAGGGCACCCCGCCGGTGCCGCAGGTCGCATCGGTGCTCGGCTGGCAGGCATCGTCGGCGTCGCAGCAACCGCTTGTGCAGCTCGTCGGCGTGCACCGGCACTCCCCGGCCAGACATTCCTGGCCTGCGGGGCAGATGAGGCCGCAGGCGCCACAGTTGTTGCTATCGCCGCTGAGGTCGACGCATTGGCTGGCGCAGCGTTTTTGGCCGTCCGGGCAACCCGCACTGCCCTGAGCTTGGTCCGCCGGCGCTGCGGCCGGGACATCCGTGGTGCAAACGCCATTGACGCAGGCGTACCCGTCCGGGCAGCAAGCCGTGCCGCAGACTTGGGCAGACGCGCAGCAGACCCCGCCCGTACAGGGCAACGCGTCGCAGCAGTCGGCATCGCTAAGACACGCCGTGCTGGCCGACACGCAGTTGGCGTCGCCCTTGTCCGGCTTGGCCGCGCCGCGTACCGACGGTCCCAAGCAGGGCACCGGCGAGACTCCCGCCCAAGATTCTCACCAATCGGCGACGGGAGGTGCCGGTTGCCAGAGCCCTGGTGATCTCGTCGAACCGCTGACCGTCCAAGTCCGTCCCTCCCGGCACCAAGGGCACCGGCAACGCGCACGATGAGTCCACACCTGATTGCAGAATCATGATCCCATGCCCGAGGGGCAGTCCATAGAGGATTAATACCTATAGAACGATTTGACCTGCGGCATCTTGCGCTAGGCCAAAACGCCCGCTATCCTCCGCGCACTCTCGCGGAAGATGGTGGACGCGGCGGCCCATGATGGCGTGCCGCACGATGGGCGGATGCGCGCTCAAGCCGGAGGTGAGGACCTGGATGGACCGGCTGACCCCACCGCGGGCTGACCAGCGTGGCTCCACCGGACCGGTGCTCGCGACGCTCGACGCGCCTACGGCGACCCCGGTCGTCGAGTTGGTTGGGGTGACCAAGGGGTTCGGGGCGGTCCAGGCGCTGCGCGGGGTGGATCTGGCGCTCTACCCCGGCGAGGTCCACGCCCTGGTCGGGGAGAACGGGGCCGGGAAGTCGACGCTGGTCAAGATGCTGGCCGGGGTCCACCGCCCCGATAGCGGCGTGCTTCGGATCAATGGGGAAGAGACAGTCTTTCACGGCCCCCTCGACGCGCGCAACCGGGGCGTCGCGGTGATTCACCAGCACCCGACCCTCTTTCCGGATCTGGATGTCGCCGAGAACGTCTTTATGGGCCGGCAGCCGCGGGACCGGGTCGGCCGGGTCGACTGGCGGGCGATGTACCGCGAAGTGGAGCGCCTGCTGGGGACGCTCGGGGTGCGGATCGGCGTCCGCACGCCGGTCAAGGCCCTCTCGGTGGCCGACCAGCAACTCGTCGAGATCGCCAAGGCCCTCTCGCTGAATGCCCGCGTCCTGGTGATGGACGAGCCGACGGCTTCCCTCTCGGCCCGGGAGGTGGACCGCCTCTTCGCCATCGTGCGGCAACTCCGGGCGCAGGGGGTGGCGATCCTGTTCGTCAGCCACCGGCTGGAGGAGATCTTCGCCCTCTCGGACCGGATCACGGTCTTTCGGGACGGCGCCCACGTGATCACGGCACCAGCGGCCGAGCTGACGACGGAGTCGACGATCCGGCACATGGTCGGGCGCAAGCTGGAGGCGCTCTTCCCGAAGGAGGAGGCCGAGATCGGCCGCGTGGTGCTGGAGGTGCGCGGGCTGACGCGAACCGGGGTCTTTCGGGACATCGGGTTCCGGCTACGGCGGGGCGAGATTCTGGGGTTTTTCGGGCTGGTCGGCGCCGGCCGGACGGAAGTTGCCCGGGTTCTCTTCGGCGCGGACCGGGCGGACGCGGGCGAGATCCGGCTCGACGGCCGCACGGCGCTTATCGACTCGCCCCAGATGGCGCTGCGCTGCGGGATCGGGTACGTGCCGGAGGACCGGCACGGCCAGGGGCTGGTGCTGGACTTTCCGATCTCCGCCAACGTGACGCTGCCGATCCTGGCCCGGGTCAGCCGGCTCGGGCTACTGGACCGGCGGCGGGAGCGGGAGATCGCGGCCGATTTCGCGAAACGACTCCAGGTGAAGGCGGCCGGGCTCGGCGCCCCGGCGACCTCCCTCTCCGGCGGCAACCAGCAGAAGGTGGTGCTGGCCAAGTGGCTGGCGACCGACCCGAAGGTGCTGATCCTGGACGAGCCGACCCGCGGCATCGACATCGGGACCAAGGCGGAGGTCCACCGGATCGTCTCCCACCTGGCAACCCAGGGGATGGCGATCATCCTCATCTCCAGCGAGCTGCCGGAGGTGCTCGCGATGGCGGACCGGGTCGTGGTGATGCACGAGGGCCGAGTCACCGGCGAGTTCGAACGCGCGGAGGCGAACCAAGAAAACGTGATGTTCGCGGCGACCGGGCAGGTGGCCATACCCGCAAGATCAGGGGTGGCGGGCAATGGCGTCGCCTAGCCGGGCCCTGGAGCCCACCCGGACAGGTGCCCAACTCCGCGCCGACCGCCTGGTGGGGCTCGTCGGCCGCGTGCGGGAGCTGGGGCTGCTGATCGCGCTGGCAGCGATCGTGGCCTTGGTCGGGGCGCAGCAGCCGCGCTTTCTGACCGCGAGCAACGCCCGCCAGATCCTGCTCGCGGTCTCGATCCTAGCCATCCTCGCGGCCGGGCAGACCCTCGTGGTGCTGACGCGGAACGTGGACCTTTCGGCGGCCTCGATGGTGGGGCTGGTCGCCTACGTCGCCGGCAGCATCCTACGCGACAACCCCGGCTTCAGCGTGCCGCTCGTGGTGCTGATCGGGTGTGCGCTGGGGGTGGGGCTGGGCGCGGTCAACGGGGCACTGGTGACGCTCGGGCGGGTGCCGGCCATCGTCGCTACCCTCGGCACGCTCTACGTCTTCCGCGGCATCGACTACTGGATCGCCAGCGGCAAGCAGGTGGTCGTCTCTGACGTCCCGAAGTCGTACCGCGACATCGCGATGACGCGGGTGAGCGGGGTACCGACGCCCATCATCTTCGCCGCCGCGATCGCCCTGCTCGTCGCCTACGCCCTCCACTACACGCGGGTCGGTCGCCAGCTCTACGCGATCGGCAGCAACCCGGACGCGGCCCGGCTGGCAGGCATCCAGAGCGGACGGCTGGTCTTTGGCGCCTTCGTCGCTTCGGGGCTGCTGGCCGGGATCGGCGGGATCCTCTGGGGGTCTCGGTTCGGCGCAATCGATGCCCGCGCCGCCTCCGGCTACGAGCTTCAGGTGGTGGCCGCGGTGGTGGTTGGCGGGGTGAACATCTTCGGCGGCTCGGGCACCGTGCTCGGGGCGGTGCTGGGAGCGGTGCTGTTGGGCACGATCGCCAACGCGCTGACGATCCTTCGCCTCAACCCCTTCTGGCTCCAGGCCATCTCCGGCGGGGCGATCCTCATCGCGGTCACGATCGACCTGCTGATCACGCGTCGGCTACAGCAGGCGCTGATCGCGCGGAGGAACCGATGATCCGCCGGGGCGGGCTGGCCGCATTGGCGCGGTGGGAAACGCTGCTGGTGGTGTTGCTGATCGGCACGCTGGTTTGGGGAGCGACCCGGTCGCCCTACTTCTGGCAGGGCAGCAACTTCTCCGTCGCCACCAGCACGTTCATGGAGCGGGCGATCATGGCCCTGCCCATGACGCTGGTGATCATCGCCGGGGAGATCGACCTCTCGGTCGCCTCCATTCTCGGGCTGTCGAGCGCCATTCTGGGAGTGAGCTGGGACGCCGGCTTTCCGCTCTGGTTCTGCATCCTGCTCGCGCTGCTCACAGGTGCGGCGGCAGGGCTGGTCAACGGGCTGCTGGTGACGAAAGTCGGACTGCCGTCCCTCGTGGTCACCCTCGGCACGCTGGCGCTCTACCGTGGTCTTGCCTACGTGGTGCTCAACCAGCAGGCGATCAGCAATTACCCGCCGGCGTTCACAAAATTCGGCTACGGCAACATCCCCGGCACCCAGATACCCTGGTCCATGCTGCTCTTCCTGGCGCTCCTGATCGTGTTTGCCGTGATCCTGCATCAGAGCTGGGTAGGCCGGCAAATCTACGCCGCCGGGCTAAACCAGGAAGCGGCGCGCTTCTCGGCAGTGCGGGTGGCCCAGATCAAGGTTTGGCTCTTTGTCGCCTCTGGGACTCTGGCCGCGATGGCGGGGATCGTCTTCACCGCCCGCATCTCCAGCAGCCGCGCCGACAACGCGGTTGGCTTCGAACTGGACGTGATCGCGGCGGTCCTGCTCGGCGGGGTCAGCATCTTCGGTGGCCGGGGCACACTCCTTGGCGTGCTGCTCTCCTTGGCCGTCGTCGCGACGCTGCGTAACGCGCTGGCGATCACCAACGTCGGGCCGGAGATCCAGGGCATCGCCGTCGGCGGCCTGCTGATCCTCTCGGT